>NZ_JBEXOP010000043.1:0-67345 GCF_040611575.1 Streptomyces sp. NPDC006610 | reverse complement strand
ACCATCCGCTCGGCCGACTTCGACGGCGGCAAGGAGCTGACCGAGCGGGCCGTCGCCGCGTACATCGCCAAGTACGCCACCAAGGGCGCCGAGACAGCCACGGGAGCTCTCGACCGGCCGCTGAGGTTCCTCGCCGAACTCGCCCAGCTCGACATCAGCGACCACGCCCGCCGGCTCATTCGCACCGCCTGGACCCTCGGCGCCCGCAAGGACCTCGAACACCTCCGCCTGCGGGCCTGGGCCCACATGCTCGGCTTCCGCGGCCACTTCTCCACCAAATCCCGCCGCTACTCCACCACCCTTGGCGCCCTCCGCGACGCCCGCGCCGAATGGCGCCGCGCACAGGCCCTGGCAGCGAACGAGACCGACCCGGACACCACCCTCGTCCTCGCGCACTGGGTCTACGCCGGAACCGGCCTCACCGACGCCGAAGCCTGGCTCGCCGAATCCCTCGAACCCGCTCCCGGAACGGAAGGAGAACCCACCCATGGGTAGCCGTCGTCTCGCTGTCGCGGAAGCGGCCTCCGAGCCGCGTGGTCTGCCATCGCGGTACCTGACTCCTGACGACCTGGTGGCGATGTTCGACCTGCCCAGCGTCGAGACGGTCTACCAGTGGCGCCGCAAGCGCACCGGTCCCCGTGGCTTCCGGGTCGGCCGGCACCTGCGCTACGACCCGGCGGACGTCCAAGCTTGGGTCGAGTCCCTGCGGGAAGGGGCTGCCGCCTGATGGCCGGACACGTCCAAGACCGTTGGTACAGAACCGAGACCGGCCCGGACGGGAAGGTGCGCAAGGTCAAGACCGAGCGCTACGGGTCCGGTCTCCGCTACCGCGCTCGCTACGTCGGCCCGGACGGTACGGAGAAGTCCAAGAGCTTCCCCGACCGTCAGAAGCGGCTCGCTGATCAGTGGCTGGCTCACATCGAGGCGGACATGGCGCGCGGGCAGTACATCGACCCGCGCGCCGCCCGCATCACCTTCCAGCAGTACGCCGAACGCTGGGTCGCCACGCAGGGCGCCGACCCGAACACCCAAGCCTCCATGGAGTCGCAGCTACGGCTGCACGCCTTCCCCTACCTCGGCTCGCGTCCGCTCGGCTCCTTCCAACCGGCGCACATTCGGGACTGGGTTCGGCAGTTGCAGGAGAATGGCGTCCGCGGGTCGTACGCCCGGACGATCTACTCCAACGTGCGGGCGGCGCTCAGCGCGGCTGTGGACGACGGTCACCTTCCCCGCAACCCGTGTGCCGCCCGGTCGGTCCGGCCGCCGACCGTCGACAACAAGCGCGTCGTGCCGTGGACGCCCGAGCGGGTCTTCGCCGTCCGGGCCGCCATGCCCGAGCGCTACCAAGCCATGGTCGATCTGGGCGGCGGCTGCGGGCTCCGCCAGGGCGAGATCCTGGGCGTGGCCGTCGACGCGATCGACTTCGCCTCGGACACGCTCCACGTGGTCCAGCAACTGAAGCTGAGCCGCAGCAAGGCCGTGTTCGCGCCGCCGAAGGGCGGCAAGCTGCGGGACGTGCCGCTTCCTGGTCCCGTCGCCGATGCGCTGCGGGCGCACATGAAGCGGTTCCCGCCGGTTGAGATCACCTTGCCGTGGAAGGTCGCCGACGGCCCTCCGGTGACCAAGCGGCTCATCTTCACTGGGCCACGCGGTGGGCACGTCTGGCGCACTTCGCTCAACGAGGAGGCGTGGAAACCGGCGCTTGCCTCGGCCGGCGTGATCCCCGAGCGGAAGCCGGGCGGCTCATACGCCGAGTCTCGCGAGAACGGCATGCACGCCCTGCGGCACTTCTACGCCTCGGTGCTCCTCGACGCGGGCGAGAACATCAAGGCTCTCGCCGAGTATCTGGGCCACTCGGACCCAGGCCTGACGCTCCGCGTGTACGCACATCTCATGCCTTCGAGTCAGGAACGTACTCGCAAGGCAGTGGCGTCCGTCTTCGACCGCAAGTGACAGACGTCTTCTCAGTCAACTTGACCAGCTCGGCGACGGCGAAGAGGGGCCATCGCGGCTCTGGATCAGGTCACAAAACTTGATGGAATTAGCAGCGTCGTGAGACATTGCATTGCAATGTCTGAGTGTCACACTCGGACGACCGAGGACCTGGATCCGGCGGCAACCAGACCCAGGCCCTCTCGCAGTCAACGAGCCCGGTCGCCTACCAGCAGACCGGGCTCGCTGCATGTCCAGCTCCCGGTCGCGACCGTCCTCGCGCGTGACTCGCTCATCGAGCGGACTGCATCACGCCGGTAGCGATGGCCACCAGGAGGCTCGCGCCCGCAAGCCAGACCTGCCACCTCTCGGCACTGGTCCACCTACGAGACTCGTCCTTCTCAAGGCTCATCTCCACCATCTCCCTTCTCCCTCCAGCCGGCCCGCCGATCGGGCCGGAGCCTTAGAACTCACGCGCATCTACGCAGAGTTCAGGGGAGGTTCAGGTGAGGCGCGAACAGCATACCGGGCCCATCGCTGTTCACCGAGGCGCGCGGGAACGCTTGACAGTGGCCCCGAATCCCCTTCACGGCCCAGCGACGGCCCCAGTGCATAAACAAGCCCCCTGCCTGCGGGAAAACCGCAGGCAGGGGGCTTGATCAGTACGGCTTACTTCTTCTTGCCCTGGTTCTTGACCGCCTCGATCGCTGCCGCGGCCGCGTCCGGGTCGAGGTACGTGCCGCCCGGGTTCAGGGGCTTGAACTCGGCGTCGAGTTCGTAGGACAGGGGGATGCCCGTCGGGATGTTCAGGCCCGCGATGTCGGCGTCGGAGATGCCGTCGAGGTGCTTGACCAGGGCGCGCAGGCTGTTGCCGTGGGCGGCGACGAGGACCGTGCGGCCGGTCAGGAGGTCGGGGACGATGGCGTCGAACCAGTACGGGAGCATGCGGACGACGACGTCCTTCAGGCACTCCGTCTGCGGGCGCAGCTCCGGCGGGAGGGTGGCGTAGCGCGGGTCGGAGAACTGGGAGTACTCGGCGTCGCGGTCCAGGGGCGGCGGCGGGGTGTCGTAGGAACGGCGCCACAGCATGAACTGCTCCTCGCCGAACTCCGCGAGGGTCTGGGCCTTGTCCTTGCCCTGGAGGGCGCCGTAGTGGCGCTCGTTCAGGCGCCAGGAGCGCTTGACCGGGATCCAGAGGCGGTCGGCGGACTCGAGGGCGAGCTGCGCGGTGCGGATCGCTCGCTTCTGGAGGGACGTGTGGACCACGTCGGGCAGCAGGCCGGCGTCCTTCAGCAGCTCGCCGCCGCGCGTCGCCTCCTTCTCGCCCTTCGCGGTGAGGTTGACGTCCACCCAGCCGGTGAACAGGTTCTTCTCGTTCCACTCGCTCTCGCCGTGGCGGAGGAGGATCAGCTTGTACGGTGCGTCGGCCATGGCTCCGAGCGTAATGGACGGCTTTGATCGCTCGCGCGCCTGCCCGAAGGGCGGACGGGTGGCCGGGGAGGGGCCGGGAGCCCGGGGGCAGGCGGCGGACGGCGGGTGCCCGACGGCGTTAATCGAGTGGCCCTCCCCCGCCCTCCCGCCGTAAGGTCTGCTCGCGGCTCAAGCTGCTTACAGGGCAGCTCCCGCCGCTTCACCTCATCGCACACCCCGGGGGAGCCTTCGTGTCACTCAGTCGTCTGAGACGTGCCGGCCGGGAGACCGTTTCCGGGTTGCCGCGGGCGTTCTGGTGGCTGTGGCTCAGCACGCTCGTCAATCGGCTCGGGGCCTTCGTGGCCACGTTCATGGCGCTGTATCTGACCCTCGACCGCGGTTACTCCGCCTCGTACGCCGGCCTGGTCGCGGCGTTGCACGGGCTCGGCGGGGTGCTGTCCTCGCTCGCGGGCGGGGTGATGGCCGACCGGCTCGGGCGGCGGCCCACGCTGCTCGTCGCGCAGGTGTCCACCGCGCTGTCCGTCGCGCTGCTCGGCTTCGTGCAGCATCCGGTCGCCATCGCCGGCGTTGCCTTCCTCGTCGGGGCGGCGTCCAACGCCTCGCGGCCGGCCGTGCAGGCGATGATGGCCGACATCGTCCGGCCCGAGGACCGGGTGCGGGCCTTCTCGCTCAACTACTGGGCCATCAACCTCGGGTTCGCCGTCTCCTCCATGGGCGCCGGGTTCATCGCCGAGGTCAGCTATCTCGCCGGGTTCCTGATCGAGGCGGTGATGACCCTGGCCTGCGCGATCGTCGTCTTCGTCAAGCTGCCCGAGTCGCGGCCGGAGCGCAGCCCCGCCGAGAAGGCGGCCGAACCGGAGGTCGGGCTCGGCACCGTGGTGCGGGACGGGCGGTTCATGAGCGTCGTCGGGCTCTCCTTCCTGGTCGCGCTCATCTTCCAGCAGGCGTCGGTCGGGTTGCCGATCGCCATGGGCGACGCCGGGTTCTCGGCCGCCGACTACGGCATGGCCATCGCCGTCAACGGTGTGCTGATCGTCGTGCTGCAGATCCCGGTGACCCGGTTCATCCAGCACCGCGACCAACGGCAACTGCTCGTCGTCTCCTCGCTCCTGGCCGGTTACGGCTTCGGGCTCACCGCCTTCGCCGGGTCTGTCGGGGTCTTCGCGCTCACCGTCTGCGTGTGGACCCTCGCCGAGATCGTCAACGCACCGACCCAGACGGGGCTGGTCGTGCGGCTGTCGCCCGCTCACGGGCGCGGGCGCTACCAGGGGATGTACACGATGTCCTGGTCGGTCGCCGCGCTGGTGGCGCCGCTGATGTCCGGCTTCGTCATCGACCGGTTCGGGGCGCAGTGGCTGTGGGGGCTGTGCGCGGTCGTCGGCACCGTGGCCGGCGCCGGGTACGCGGTGCTCATGCGCCGGCTGCCGGAGGACGAGGGCGCCGGGTCCGGAGCGGCGACGGGCGGGCCCGTGAAGCCTGAGGTCAGCGCCGTGTAGACGCCGCCGGCCGCCCAGGTGACGCCGGGGCGGCAACGGCGGCCGGGCAGCCGGGCGGCCGGACAGCCGGGCATGGCTGGCGGACGGCACGGTTGGCGGACCGGCCACTACTGGCGGACCGGCGCGACAAGTAGTCGGGCGCGACAAGCGGTGGGGCACGACAAACGGTCAGACGCGACAAACGGTCAGACGCGACAAACGGTCAGACGCGACAGACGGTCGAGCGCGACAGACGGACCGGCTAGGAATCCGCCGGGCGTTCCACCAGGTGGGTGAAGGCGTCGAGGTTCCGGGTCGACTCGCCCCGTGACACCCGCCACGCGTACTCCTTGCGGATGGCGGAGGCGAATCCCAGCTCCAGGAGGGTGTTGAAGTCGCCGTCGGCGGTCTCCAGGACCTGGCCGAGCAGGCGGTCGATCTCGTCCGGGGTGACGGCGGCGAGGGGGAGCTTGCCGGTGACGTAGATGTCGCCGAGGGGGTCGAGGGCGTAGCCGACGCCGTACAGCTTGAGGTTGCGCTCCAGGAGCCAGCGGTGGACGGCGGGCTCGTTCTCGTCGGGGTGGCGGATGACGAAGGCGTTCAGGGACAGCGAGTGTCTGCCGATGATCATCGAGACCGTGGTCGACAGCTTGCGGGTGCCGGGGAGTTGCACGACGTAGTGGCCCGCCGCGGGGTTCTCCCACTCCAGTCCGGCGTCCTTGAGGGCGTCCTCGAGGGCGCCCGCCGCCTTCTGTACGTCAGCCATGATGCGAGCGTACGCGACGGCGGTGCGCGTGCAGGGCAGCCGTGTAGACCTCGGCGGTGGCGGCGGCGGAGGCGTCCCAGCCGAAGTCGCGGGCGTGCCGGGCGGCGGCGGCGCCCATGCGGTCGGTCAGCCGCGGATCGTCGGCGAAATCGCGCAGCACGCGCGCGTAGGCGGCGGGATCGTGCCCCTTGAGGAGGACGCCGGTGCGCCCGTCCCGTACGGCCACAGGAAGGCCGCCGACGGCCGCCGCGAGCACCGGCGTGCCGGTCGCCTGGGCCTCTATGGCGACCAGGCCGAACGATTCGCTGTACGACGGCATGACGAGCACCGACGCGGCCCGGAACCAGTCGGCGAGCCGGTCCTGCCCGACGGGCGGGCGGAACTGCACGACGTCCGCGATGCCGAGGCGCGCGGCCAGCTTCTGCAGCCCTTCCGGCTTGGCGAGGCCGCTGCCGCTGGGGCCGCCGACCACGGGGACGACGATGCGGGAGCGCAGGTCGGGGCGCTCGTCCAGCAGGACGGCGACCGCGCGCAGCAGCACGTCGGGGGCCTTGAGGGGCTGGATGCGGCCGGCGAAGAGGGGGATCAGGGCGTCCTGCGGGAGGCCGAGGCGGGCGCGGGCGGCGGCACGGCCGTCGGCGGGGCGGAACCGGTCGAGGTTCACGCCTGGGTGGACGACGGCGACCTTGGCGGGGTCGGCGGAGTAGTGCCGTACCAGCTCGCCGGCCTCCTCGGCGGTGTTGGCGATCAGGCGGTCGGCGGCGTCGACGATCTGGGTCTCGCCGATGACGCGGGCGGCGGGCTCGGGGGTGTCGCCGTCGGCGAGGTTGGCGTTCTTCACCTTGGCCATGGTGTGCATGGCGTGCACCAGGGGGACGCCCCAGCGCTGGGCGGCGAGCCAGCCGACGTGGCCTGAGAGCCAGTAGTGCGAGTGGACCAGGTCGTAGTGGCCGGGGCGGTGGCCGGCCCACGCCTGCATGACGCCGTGGGTGAAGGCGCACAGCTGGGCCGGGAGGTCCTCCTTGGCGAGGCCCTCGTAGGGTCCGGCGTCGACGTGGCGGACGAGGACGCCGGGGGCCAGTTCGACGGTGGGCGGGAGGGCGGCGGCGGTCGCCCGGGTGAAGATCTCGACCTCGATGTTGATCGCGGCGAGCCGCTGGGCCAGTTCCACGATGTAGACGTTCATTCCGCCGGCGTCGCCCGTGCCGGGCTGGTGGAGCGGGGAGGTGTGCACGGAGAGCATCGCGATCCGGCGGGGCCTGCGATGCAGCCGCAGCCGCGGGGGTGTCCCCGCGGAACGACGCCCGAGCCTGCTCACATACTGGCTCACTGCGGTCCTCCTTGCTGCGGGCACGGCTCGGGGAGGACGTGGGGGGTCCTCTGGGAGGGGAACGCCCGCACGGGGCGGTCGCATTTCCGGCGGACCTCGGCGCGGGGCGGTTTTACCGAATCATTACCCCCTCTCGCTCAACCGTTCGACCTCGGTCCGAGTCCCCCGCTCCTGGCCGCTTACCCTCGATGGCATGCCCTCCCCCGCCGCGCTTCGCCCGAGCGGGCGCACCCCCGTCGTGGGAACGGTCACGCGCGGTACGACGCATCCCAACCGGCTGCGCCGCATGGACCGCTGGATCGCCGCCACCCACGGCGCCGAGCTGCGCCGCGCCGCCGACCCCGTCGCCGTCGACCTCGGTTACGGCGCCGCCCCCTGGACCGCCGTCGAGCTGCTCGGCCGGCTGCGCACGGTCGCGCCCCACGCGCGCGTGGTCGGCGTCGAGATCGAACCGGCACGGGTCGCCGCGGCACGGCCGTACGAGCGCGAGGGGCTCGCCTTCCGGCACGGCGGCTTCGAGATCCCGCTGCCCCGGCGCCCGCACCTCATCCGGGCCGCCAATGTGCTGCGCCAGTACGACGAGGGGGACGTCGCCGGCGTCTGGGAGCGGCTGTGCGCGCGCCTCGCGCCGGCCGACCCGGCGACGGGGACGCGGGGCGGGCTGCTGGTCGAGGGGACGTGCGACGAGATCGGGCGGCGGCACGTCTGGGTCGCGCTCGGCCCCGAGGGGGCGCGCACGGTCACCTTCGCCACCCGGCTGGGCTCGCTGGAGCGCCCCTCGGACCTGGCGGAACGGCTGCCGAAGGCGCTGATCCACCGCAACGTCCCCGGCGAGCCCGTGCACGCCTTCCTCCGCGACTTCGACCGCGCCTGGGCCGCCGCCGCCCCCTACGCCTCCTACGGCGCCCGCCAGCGCTGGCTGCGCACCGTCCGCTCCCTGACGACGGACTGGCCGGTGACGGACGGGCCCGCCCGGTGGCGTCAAGGGGAAGTGACGGTGCGGTGGGGGGCGTTGGCGCCGCGGGGGTGAGGCGGTTGGAGGCTGCGGCGGGGGGCGCGGTCTCGCGGGGGGGTGAAGCGGTTGAGGACTGCCGGGGAACGCGGCCCCGCGGGGTGAGGCGGTTGAGGACTGCCGGGGAACGCGGTCCCGCGCGGTGAAGCGGGCGAGGGCTGCCGGGGGGGCGCGGGCACGTGGGGGTGAAGCGGTTGAGGACTGCCGGGGAACGCGGTCCCGCGGGGTGAAGCGGGCGAGGGCTGCCGGGGGGCGCGGGCACGTGGGGGTGAGGCGGTTGAGGGCTGCGGGGAACACGGTCCAGCTGCGCCGGGGACGCGGCTCGGCTCCGCCGAGCGACACGGCTCCGTACCGCCGGGCGTGACGGCCCCGCCCCCGCAGGGCGACACGGCCCCGCCCCGCCCGCCGGTTCTCCCGCCCTTCCCCCGCCGACAGCAACTCTCCTCCGCACTCGCCGACTTCGCGCCCCGGACGCGCCCCCTTCGCCCCTCGTCCCCCCGGCGCCGCGGCCCGGGCGGAACGATCCGGGGTGAGTCGTTCGTCTCGGAGTCGGGGAGATCGTCGTAGCGGGCGCCGACGCGGAGAGTGTCGGGGCCTCTGTCGCTTTGCGGCGAGGCGTGGCACGATCCACCCGACGACCACGTGTTACTGACGGTAAATCAGTTTTGGGGGATGGTATGGCAACGGCCAAGCGCAGCGTGATCGCTGCCGCCGTGACCGTCGTCTGCGCGGTCACCGTGCTGGCGCTGCCGGGGACGGCGTTCGCGGCGCCGGACCCCGCGTCCACATCGTCCGGCGCGCCGCCCGCCGCCGCCTCCACGACCCGGGCCCCCGTCACCAACGAGGAGCTCGAGGCCGTCCGGCAGAAGCTGGAGCGCCTCTACCGCGCCGCCTCCGCCGCCACCGACGCCTACAACGCGGCCGAGGAGCGGGCCGAACGGCAGTCCGCCGAACTCGTCGAGCTGGCCGGGAAGATCGTCGAGGGCAAGAAGAAGCTCGCCGAGCTGAAGAACCGCACCGGCGCCGCGGCAGCCGCGCAGTACCGCACGGGCGGCCTTCCGCCCGAGGCGCATCTGATGCTCAGCGACGACCCGCAGGAGTTCCTCGACGGCACCGGCCGGGTCCGCCAGGGCGAGCGCGCGACTCGTCACCTGCTGGAGCAGACCACCCGCACCCAGCAGGACCTGGAGCTGTACGCCGCCGACGCCTCCGCCCAGTTGAAGCAGATGGAGGCCGGCCGGAAGGCGAAGGCCACCGCCCGCGAGAAGATCGAGCGGCGGATCGCGGAGGCCGAGAAGCTGGAGTCCCGGCTGGAGAAGAAGGAGCGCGAGCGCCTCGCCGAGCTGGAGCGGGCCGCCGCCCAGCGCGCGCAGAACGCCTGGCTGGACACCGGCGCCCTCGACGGCGCCGCCGGGAAGGCCTCCGAGCAGGGCGAGAAGGCCGTGAAGTTCGCGACGGCCCAGATCGGCAAGCCGTACGAATGGGGCGCCGAGGGCCCGGCGACCTTCGACTGCTCCGGCCTGACCTCCCAGGCGTGGGCCAGCGCCGGCAGCACCATCCCGCGCACCTCGCAGGAACAGTGGCGGCAGCTGCCGCGCGTGGCGGTCGAGGACATGCACCCCGGCGACCTCATCATCTACTTCGACGACGCCACCCACGTCGGCATGTACATCGGCGACGGCACGATGGTGCACGCCCCGCGCCCCGGGCGGACGGTGACCACGGCGGGCGCGGGCTCCCTGCCGATCCTGGGGGTCGTGCGGCCGGACGGAGCCTGACGGGAGGCTCCGCCGCCCGGGCGCCCGGGTGGCGGTGCGCGCGGCTGACGTCCGACCGGCGGGCCTGCCGGCAGCCGGAAACACCACGGTGACCCGCGCCGAACACACCACGGTGACCTCCACCACGTGACCCGGCGCACCCCCACCCCGCCGATCTCCCGCCGAACTCCCGCCGGACGTGACCTTCGTCATCCCGTCCTGACAGCCGCCGTGTCCAACTGCGGCAGGAAACGCGGCATATGACGGCCCTTACCGGCCCGGCGGGGTGTCGCACACCATTCCGCTGCGGTGCCGACACCCGCTATGGTCCCCGTCGGTGGGTCGAGGTCCCTCGCCCCGCCGTGCCCTCGGGGGGAGGGAAGGAACTCACGACAATGCCCGCACCCGTACCGCGGCAGAGAGCGATCCCGGCCGCGGAGAGTGGTCAGGCGCCGGCCGCGCCCACCGTCGGCGGCCTCGCGAAGGACGAGGCTTCGCGCAGGGAACAGACGGCCGAGAACAGCTCCCAAGCCAATCTGACGCTGCTGCTGATCGAGGACGACCCCGGCGGCTCGCCGATCGTGCCCGAGCTGCTCGACCAGGCCGGCAAGCCCATCCGGATCCGCACCGCCCGCAACCTCACCGAGGCCGAGCGGCTGCTCACCGACGACGTCCACTGCATACTCCTGGACCTCGCGCTGACCGCCCCCGGACGCCCCGGCGACGCGGACGACGACGAGCTGGCCGTACTGCGCCACGTACTCGAGCTCGCGCCCCGGCACGCCGTCCTCGCCCTCACCGCGTCCGGCGACGCCGAGCGCGGCGCCGAGGCGGTACGCGTGGGCGCACAGGACTATCTCTTCCGCGACGAGCTGGACGGCCGGCTGCTGAGCCGGGCGATCCGGTACGCCGTCGAGCGGAAACGATCCGACACGGCCGAGCGGCGCCTCGCCGAGGGACGAATGCGCGCCCAGGAGAACCGCCGGCTGGAGCGCGGGCTGCTGCCCACGCCGCTCCTCGACGGGTCTCCGCTGCGCTTCGCCGCCCGCTACCGCCCCGGCCGCTCCCGCGCCCTGCTCGGCGGCGACTTCTACGACGTCGTGCGCACCCCGGACGGCACCGTGCACGCCATGATCGGCGACGTCTGCGGCCACGGCCCGGACGAGGCCGCCCTCGGCGTGGAGCTGCGCATCGCCTGGCGCGCCCTGACACTGGCCGGGCTGTGCGGCGACGAGCTGCTCGGCACGCTCCAGCAGGTGCTGGAGCACGAGCGCGCGGACGACGAGATCTTCGCGACGCTATGCACGGTGGACATCGCGCCGGACGGCCGCCGCGCCGGCCTGTGCCTGGCGGGCCACCCGGCACCGCTGATCGCCGTACCGGGCCGCGCGCCCCGGCTGCTGCCGTACGACAACAACGGCCCCGCCCTCGGGCTGCTGCAGGGCGCCCGCTGGCCGCGGATGCAGGTGCAGCTCGGTGCGGAGTGGAGCCTGATGCTCTACACCGACGGCCTCATCGAGGGCCGCGTCGGCGAGGGCCGGGAGCGGCTCGGCCAGGACGGCATGGTGGAGATGGTGCACCGCCTGCTGGAACAGGGCATGCGGGGCGAGCGGCTGCTGCGCGAGGCGGTCAACGAGGTCCGCAAGCTCAACGGCGGCGAGCTGACGGACGACGTGGCGGTGCTGCTGCTGGACCGGGAGCCGTAGTCCCCGTAGGCCCCCGGCCGGGCCGGGCGGGCCTGCGGTCCCCCGGGGGTCAGCGACCGCCGTTGTACGGCCCGTACGGCCCGTCGCTGCTGGAGCCTCTGCGGCTGCGGCCGCCGCCCGACAGGCCGCGCAGGGCCGGGCGGACGTCGACGACGTACACGATGGTGGCGATCAGGCCGATGATCGGCAGGAACGACAGGATGTTGAAGATCAGGTTCACCACGAAGGCGAGCCCGAGGATGATCAGCCAGAACGGCTTGGTCTGCTTGTCGGCCGCGCGGTAGGCGTCCTCGCGGCGCGTGGCGGCGTCGATCAGCGCGAAACCGCTGAAAAGGATCAGGGCCATGCTCAACAGCCACATGAACCCGGCGAATCCCTGCATCAGCACAACGTCCACCACCCGAATCCGTACGTCTCTTCGCGGTCACCGTACCCGCCTCCGAGGGCCCGGTACCCGGAGAACGGGCCGGGCACCCCAGGAGTGCCCGACCCGTGATGTTCACCCCTTCGGGTGAGCCGACCTCACTTGGCCGGCGGCGTCGTCTTCTTCGCGGCGGGCTTGCGGGCGGCCGGAGCCTTCTTGGCGGCGGGCTTCTTCTCCGCGGCCGAGGCGGACGCGGTCGTCGCACCGGCCGGCTCGTCGGCGTCGGCGGCCCGGTCCGCCTGGGCCGGCTTGGCATCCGGCTCCACGGCGATCGCCAGCTCCTCGATCTCCTCGGCCGCCTCGCCGCGCCAGGTCCGCAGGGTCTGCTCGCCGTGCTCGGCGACCTTCTCGTAGGTCTCACGGGCCCGCACCGCGTACTCCGCGGCGACGCCGACGCTGCGCAGGGCGAGGTCCTGGGCCGTCTCGCCGAGCTTCTTGAAGTCCGCGTCGAGGGAGCCGATGAACTCGTTGACCTTGGTCTGCAGGGTCTCCTGTGTCTCCTTGACCCGCGCGGTGGCCTTCTCCTGCACGGCCTTCGGGTCGGCGTTGCGGACGGCCTCGATCCGGGCCGGGGCCTCGGCGCGCAGCTGTTCGACCAGACCGGGCACCTTCCGGGCCTGCTGAAGCGCGAGGTCGGCGGTGCCGGCGGCGAAGTAGAGGGGCTTCGGGTCGCGGAACGTCTTACGCAAATCGTCGGTGACGGCCATGGTGGTGGTCCTCCCAGTGGCTTTCGGTATGAGGGTTTTGAGTACGGCGGCGGTACGGCGGCGGTACGGCCGCCCGGCCGCACCGGCAGCGCTCAGCCGGCGCTGCGCCGCCGCGGGCCGGAGTCGTCGGTGGCGGCGCCATCGGCGCCGTCACCGGGTATGAGGGGCCCGGCGTCGGCGTCGGCGTCAACGTCGAAGCCGTTCTCCTTGCGGAACGACTCGTACACCTGGAGCAGCACCTGCTTCTGCCGCTCGGTCAGCGTCGGGTCGGCCAGGATCACGGCCCGGGTCTCGATCGCGTCCCGGTCACGCTCGGCGTCGAGGATCCCGGCCCGCACGTAGAGCGTCTCGGCGGAGATCCGCAGCGCCTTGGCGACCTGCTGGAGCACTTCCGCGCTGGGCTTGCGCAGCCCGCGCTCGATCTGGCTCAGATACGGATTGGACACCCCGGCGGCATCGGCGAGCTGCCGCAGCGACAACTGCGCGTTGCGCCGCTGTTCGCGCAGATACTCGCCGAGATTGCCGACGTTGAGCGATGCCATGCCTCCACCATGCCCCGTCGCGCTAACTATTGCAAGCAGGCGCTTGCAATAGTGCGTCCCCCGCTGCCGACGCGCCACCCGGCCGGACTCGGCCGAGGAGTTCGAGGTCGAGTAGCGGATGCGGCGGGCGTCCGTCGCCGAGGGCGCCGAGGGAGTGAGGACGCCACAGGACCCGAACCGGCGCGATCGCCCCTCGGGACGCCTTTCGCGGCCCTGCCCGAAGACCTCGCTGCACCGCGTTGACGACAGCGGCGCGGCGAGCGGCCGGGAGGGGGCGCGGAGCTGGCCGTCGAGGCTGCGATCGGGCCGGCCGTCCGGGCCAGTACCCGCATTCCCCCGTACGCGCGCCCCCTTCCCGCCCCCACGCGCCCGCCCCGTGTCACACCCGGCCGCGCTATGACGTCTGAAGGGCGAGAGGGATCGTGCGCATGGGGAGGAGGAAGATCATGCGGGTGTTCGTCGCAGGCGGCAGCGGGGTGGTCGGGCGCCGGCTGGTGCCCCGGCTGGTGGCCAGGGGGCATGTCGTGACGGCCACGACGACCCGCGCGTCCAGACTGAGCCTGCTGGAGTGCCTCGGCGCGGAGGCGGTCGTGATGGACGGGCTGGACGCGGTGTCGGTCGGTGAGACGGTGGCCAGGGCCCGGCCGGACGTGATCGTGCACCAGATGACCTCGCTGGCCGGGGTGCCCCACCTGCGGCACTTCGACCGCTGGGCCGCCACCAACCGGCTGCGCACGCAGGGGCTGGACCATCTGCTGGCCGCCGCCGCGGCGACCGGTGTGTCGTACGTGGTCGCGCAGAGCTTCGGCGCCTGGAACGGTGTGCGCGAGGGCGGCTGGGTGAAGTCGGAGGAGGATCCGCTGGAGCCGGGGACGGGCACGAAGCTGGCGGAGGTGACGCAGGCGCTCCGCCACCTCGAGGACTCCGTCGTCGAGGAGGGCGGCGCGGCCCTGCGCTACGGCCTCCTGTACGGCCCGGGCGCCCTGGACGACCTGGCCTGGCTCGTGCGCCGACGGGAGTTCCCGCTGGTCGGAGGCGGTCCCGGCCACACCTCGTGGGTGCACGTCGATGACGCGGCGGACGCCACCGTCGTGGCCGTCGAGCAGCGCCCCCGGGGCGTGTTCGGCATCGTCGACGACGAACCGGCGCCGGCCTCGCAGTGGCTGCCGCACCTGGCCGCGTGCGCGGGGGCGAGACCGCCGCTGCGGACGTCCCGGTGGCCGGCCCGGCTGCCGGCCGGCGAGGTGGCGGTGGCCATGACGACCCAGGGGCGCGGCTTCTCCAACGCCAAGGCCAAACGCGAACTGGGCTGGGAACCGCGCCACCCCTCGTGGCGCCAGGGCTTCAAGGAAATGGCGGCATGAGCCGTACCGAAACGTTCGAGGAACTGCGCCCGCTGTTGTTCTCGATCGCCTACCGCATCCTCGGCAGCGTGGCCGAGGCCGAGGACTCCGTCCAGGAGACCTGGCTGCGCTACGAGGCCACCCCCACGCGGCCCGCCTCGGCCAAGGCGTTCCTGTCGGCCGTGGTCACCCGCGTCGCCATCGACGTCCTGCGCTCGGCGCGGAGCCGCCGGGAGGAGTACGTCGGCCACTGGCTTCCCGAGCCGCTGCTCAGCGACCCGTACGACGACCCGGAGCGGTCGGCGGAGCTGGCCGACTCGGTGTCGGTGGCGGCCCTGCTGCTGCTGGAGCGGCTCAGTCCGCTGGAGCGGGCGGTGTTCGTGCTGCGGGAGGTGTTCGGGTTCCGCTTCGCCGACGTCGCCTCGGCGGTGGGCCGGTCGGAGTCGGCGTGCCGGCAGCTGGCGGTGCGCGCCCGGCGGCACATGGAGGCGGGGCGGCCCCGGTACGAGGCGGACCGCAAGGAGCGCGAGGAGCTGGCGGCGCGGTTCTTCGACGCGATGCGCGAGGGCGACGTCCACGGACTGCGGGCTGCGCTGGCCGCGGACGTCCATGTGGTCGGCGACGGCGGCGGCAACGCCCCGCAGTTCGCGCGCACCGTCGCCGGCGTCGAGAAAGTCATCCAACTGCTCCTCGCGTACGGCCCCGTGCTCGCCCGCGCGGGGCTCGGCTGGCAGCCGCACGAGGTGAACGGTCAGCCGGGGGCGGTCTTCCGGGACCGGGAGGGCCTGGTGTTCAACGTCTGGACGCTCGACGTGCTGGGCGGGCGGATCCAGTCGATCCGCGCGGTGCTCAACCCCGACAAGCTCGCGCACATGGGGCCGTTGGCGGACATCTGGGCGATCGACGCCGAGGTCAGGCGGGTCCGCCGGGCGGGGAAGTGACCGGGGCGTCGGCAGCGGGCCGGGCGTCGCCGTACGGCTCCGCCTCACGGCCGGGCGGGAACAACCCCGGCGTGCCCGTGACCGGGGGCTCGGCGGCAGGCCGCGCGACCGCGCGGGCAAGCGCCACGGTCCGAGCGAACGCCACAGTCCGAGTGAACGCCACGCTCCGGGCAAGCGCCACGCTCCGGCTCCCCGTCACCGCCGAGCGCACGCCGGCCGGGCCGCAGAGGGCGGCGTCGTACCAGGGGTCGGTGAGGTCGGAGCGGTGGACGCCGAAGACATCGCAGCCCGCGGCGAGTTCGAAGTGCCGTGCGCCGGCCGTGACGGCCGGGGCGACGGCCCCCGTGTCGGAAAGTGTACGGCCGGTGGCCTTTCCGCCCCTCGTGGCCGTGGCCGGTCGCCAGCACGATGAGGCCCATGCAGTCGAGGAGTGCTGGGAGCAGAGGGGACCACCATGGATGCGGGTCGCACGGTGACGGTGTTCGGGGCGTACGGGCACACCGGCCGCTTCGTCGTGGCGGAGCTGCTGGAGCGAGGGCTGACGCCGATCCTGGTCGGGCGCGATCCCGGCAGGCTCGGGGCGTTGCTGGTGACGCTCCCCATGGGCCTGGAGGCGCGGCCGGCGTTCGTGGAGGACGCGGACTCGCTCGACGCGGCGCTGTACGGCGCCACGGCCGTGATCAACTGCGCCGGCCCCTTCGCCGACACGGCCGCCCCGGTGATCGAGGCGGCGCTGCGGGCGAGGATCCCGTACGTCGACATCGCGGCGGAGATCGAGGCGGTGGCCGGCACCCTCGCGCACTTCGACGCGCGGGCCCGCGAGGCCGGGACGGCCGTGGTGCCGGGGATGGCGTTCCACGGCGGACTCGGCGACCTGCTGGCCACGGCCGCGCTCGCCGAACTGCCGTCGGCCGACGAGGTGTTCCTCGCCTACGCACTCAGCAGCTGGCACCCCACCCCCGGCACCCGCGCGTCCGGCAGGGTCTCCCGGCAGCGCCGCGGCGACCGGCGCCCGGTCTACACGGACGGCCGGCTGGAACTGCGCACCGGCCAGGCGCCCGCCGGCCGCTGGCGCTTCCCGGAGCCGGTCGGCGAGCGGGACGTGCTGGAGGAGTTCACCACCGCGGACAGCGTGACCATCCCGCACCACCTCACGGCCCCGGTGATCCACACCTGCATGACGGTGGAGGCGGTCAGGGACCTGGCGGCGCCGGACACCCCGCCGCCGACGCCGGCCGACGCGAGCGGGCGCTCGGCGCAGACGTTCCTGGTCGACGTCGTCGTGCGCTCCGGCACCGAGCGGCGGCGCGCGGTGGCCCGCGGGCGGGACATCTACGCGACCAGCGCGCTGCTGGCCGTGGAGGCGGTCGTACGGCTGCTCGGCGGGCGGATCCGGGACGGACGGGCCCACGCGGCCGGGGCGGCGTCGGCCGGGGAGATGTTCGACGCGGTCGGGTTCCTGCGGTCGCTGTCGGGGCGGCTGTCGTTCTCACTCGTGTAGACGGAGGGCGCAGGGCCGACGGGACCGACGGGGCAGCCGGCAACGCGGCAGCGGGGCCGGCGTACCCACTTTTTTGTGGGTACTTGGCACCGCACCTGACCGGCGGAAAGCTGGTCGCAGGTGGTCAGGAGGCCGGGACGGCCTCGGCGGCGAGCCGGTCCAGGCGGCGGTGTCCCCACGCGGAGAGGGGGGCCAGCGCCTCGGACAGGTCGCGGCCGAAGTCGGTCAGGGAGTAGACGGTCTTCAGCGGCAGCACGTCGTGCACCTCGCGGTGCACGAGGCCGTCCTCCTCCATCTCGCGCAGCGCCTGGGTCAGCACCTTCTCGCTGAGCCCGGGCAGCTTCCGGCGCAGTTCGCCGGGGCGGTGCGGGCCGGACTCCAGCAGCCACAGCAGGGACGTCTTCCACTTGCCGTCGATCACCGCGATCGCGGCGGTCACTCCGCAGACGTTCGTGTCGTGCGCACGACTGCGCGCCATGACCACCCCTTTCGTCACCACTCGCCACTTCTGTTCCCAGGCTATGCAAGGGAGTTGCCGCATGTCCACGCACTTCGCGCCGTCCTCCGACGGCGCTTCCGCCACCGTCACCGTGCTCGGTCTGGGCCCCATGGGACGGGCCCTGGCCGGCGCCTTCCTGGACGCCGGACTGCGGACCACCGTGTGGAACCGCACCCCCGGCCGGGACGCCGAGCTGGTCGCCCGCGGCGCGACCGGCGCGCACTCGGCCGAGGAGGCCGTCGCCGCGAGCGCGCTGACCGTGCTCTGCGTCGTCAACTACGACGCCGGCGACGCGATCCTGCGCCGGGACGAGGTCGCCGCCGCCCTCAAAGGGCGCACGCTCGTGAACCTCAGCGCCGACACCCCCGACCGCGCGCGCGACACCGCCGACTGGGCCGCCCGGCACGGCGTGCGCTACCTGGACGGCGCGATCATGACGCCGACACCGAGCATCGGCACGCCGGACGCGGTGTTCCTCTACAGCGGACCGGCGGACGTGTACGAGGAGCACCGGCCGGTCCTGGACGTCCTCGGCGGCTCCCACACCCACCTCGGCGAGGACGTGGGGCGGGCGGCGGCGTACGACGTGGCGCTGCTCGACGTCTTCTGGACGTCGATGGCGGGCTACGCGCACGCCCTGGCCGTCGCCCGGGCGGAGGGCGTCACCGCCCGCGAACTGACGCCGTACGCCCAGGGGATCGCCGCGATCCTGCCGCCGCTGATGGAGGAGTTCGCGGGCGACGTCGACAGCGGGACCTACTCGGGCGAGCTGAACCCGATCACCTCGGCGGCCTCCACCATGTCCCACATCGTCCACGCCTCGGAGTCCCACGGCATCGACGCGAGCGTGATGCGCGCGATCGAGGGCCAGGCCCGCCGGGTCGTCGCCCTGGGACACGGCACGGACGGGTATCTGAGGGTCACGGAACTCCTCGGCCGCCGCTGACGCCTCCGCCGCGGCCGTCCGCCCGGGGCCCGACGGCCGCGCGGGCCCGCCGCCCCCCGAGCGGGCGATCCGGCCCTCCCCGAACGGCCGGTCCGGCCCCCGAGTGGCCGTCGCGGGGGGCGGACCGGCCGCTCGGGGGCCCGACGGCTTGCCACGCGGGTCCGGCATCCCCTCACCGGGCTCGCGGTGACCTTCCCCAGGGCCCGGCAGACCTCCCCGCAGTCCGGCCCCACAGAACTCTCTCCCCCAGCCGGCCGCACTGCGGCCCGCAACCCCGGCCCTCACTGCGCCAAGTGCTCCCCACCGGGGTCCTGGGTGCGGCCGTAGACGTGCGGGGCGAAGCACTGCTCGAGCCCGCGCCGGGCCAGACACGCCCGCACCGCGCGCGGCGAGTTGTTGGTCGTGACCGCCAGCCGGACCCCCCGCCGCGCCCACCCCCGCACCACGGAGTCGGCGAAGGCGGTCGGCCGCGCGCTCACCGCCGCCCGCAGTTCCTCCTGGGTGAGCCGCTCCTCCAGGTCCACCACCAGTTCCCGTCGGGACTGCCGCCCGTGCACGGCCCGCAGCACGACCCGGGGTCCGACGACCACCGCTCCTCCTCGGTGAGCAGGCCGAGCGCGCCCCGCTCGGCCAGCAGCGCGACCAGCGCGCGCGTCACCCGCGTCGCGGAGTGCCCGGCGAACAGCCGGCAGACCGGCCCGTCGAAGTCGAGAAGCACACAGCGGGCACGCGTGATCAGTTCCTGGAGGTTCTCCGTGGTGTGCGTCGTCACCGGATCAGTTCGCGGCACACCGGGACGTGGCCGGGGCCGCCGGACGCAACGACGCTAGCCCAGCGTCAACTCCGTGGTGACGGTGTTCCACAGCGCCTCGAACCACCGCTCGGACTGTTCGACGAAGGCCGCGTCACGTCGGCCGACGCCCCGCTCGAAGGAGAACAACAGCGCCTGCGAGCCCAGGACGTCGTACATCTCCAGCCCCTCGCCCTCCTCCCCCTCCTCCTCCCGGCGGGTGACCAGGTAGTACGCCATGAGGACCTCGGTCCCGTTCAGCAGGTACAGCTTCACCGGCGGGGTGAAGGGCAGCGCGCGGAACGACACGTTCACCCGGATGCCGTGGGAGTGGCGCAGGCTGTGCAGGTTGTGCCGGATGACCAGGCACTGCGCGTTGCGCCGGGCCAGCCACCGGTCGTGGAGCGTCTCGTCGTCGTCCTCGCCGTCGACCGGGACCGGGAAGGCGAGGCTGATGTTGCGCGAGGGCACCAGGACGCGCAGGTCGATCGACTCGGGGCGGATGCGGCCCTCGTGGATCAGCCGCACCGGCTCGGTCAGGGCCAGCATCAGGGTCTGGGCGGTGAGCGAGACGGCGTCCATGCGGACGTGCGGGGCCGCGAAGGCCTCCGCGAGGCGCGGGGCCAGGGCGACCGTGGCCGGCTGCGGCTCGTGGTCCGTGCGGGGCGGCTCGGCGACGCGCGGAGGGCTGCCCCGGCCGGTGTTGGCGAGCATGCCGTCCGCGTGCAGGATGCGCAGCGCCTGACGGACGGCACCGCGCTCCACTCCGAAGCCGGCCGCCAGCTCAGCCTGCGTGGGCAGCCGCTCCCCCGCCTTCAAGTCCCCGGCCCGGATCCGCTGGCGCAGGGCCTCCGCTATCTCCCGGGGCGAACTACCGCTGCTGCCGGCCACCGCCGCCACCTCCTCCGCTCACGGGAAAACGGTATGCGTCCATCCCACTTGAGAGAGATGCCCCGGAGTTGTTTATTTACCGCCGCCAAGTTGGAACAACCTAGGGGAAGTTGGCACCAACTACTGCCAAGTCCCTGGAGGGGGGCACGCCATGCTGGAGACATCCCTCTCGCCGCTCGCGCTCCTGGTCGTCACCGTCGAGGAACTCGCCCGGTGGAGGTACGGCGCCACCGGCCTGATCGCCCTCGCGCTGCTGGCCCTGGGCATCAGGTTCCGCAACCACACGTGCAGCGCGATCGGCGCCGTCACGCTGAGCGCGCTGGTCACCCGGCCCGCGCTGTGAACCGCGAACGGTCAGTCGCGCAGCGACAGTTCGGTGCTGATGGTCTCCCACAGCGCGTCGAACCACCGCCGGGACTGCTCCACGAAGGCCCCGTCGCGCACCCCGCCGCCCGGCTGCCCGAAGCCGAACAGCAGGGTGGTGGCCCCCTCCGCCTCGTACGTCTCCAGGCTGCGGTGGTCGATCTCCTGCTCGCCGCGGCTGATCGTGTAGTAGGCGAACAGCGCCTCGGCCTCGTTGAGCACGTACAGCTTCACCGGCGGGGTGAACGGCAGGGCACGGAAGTCGACCCGTACGTCGATGCCGTGCGTGCGCCGCAGGGCCGTCAGGTTGTGCTCCAGGATCATGGCCTGGGCGTTGCGCAGCCCCAGCCAGTGCCGGTGCACGCGGTCGGCGTCGTCCGGCTCGACGGGCGTGGGGAAGGCGAGCGCGATGTCCCGGGACGGCAGCAGCGCCCGGACGCGCACACTGGCCGGTTTCGACTCCCCGGAGTGGATCCGGCGCAGCGGCTCGCCGATGGCCAGGGTGAGCGACATCAGGGTGTGGCACACGGCGTCGACCCGTACGTGCTCGGCCTCGAAGGCGGCCATGACCCGCGGCGGCAGCGCCACCATGGTGGGCTCGGGCCGGGCCGCGGGGCCGCTTCCGAGAGCGTCCCGGCGCTGGGCGACGGTCGCCGGCGCCCCTCGGGACACGTTGGTGAGCAGCCGCTCCGCCTTCAGGATGGCCAGCGCCTCCCGGATGGTGCCGCGCTCCACGCCGAACTCCTCCGCGAGGCCGGCCTGGGTGGGCATCCGCTGGCCCGGCCGCAGCTCACCGGACCGGATGCGCTCCCGCAGCGCGTCGGCCACCTCGCGGTGCGTCCTCTGGCCACGCGCCCGCCCGTCCACGGCAGTTCCTTCCGGCGTCACACACGAACCGTACAACTTTGAGCCATCTTAGGGCAGTTACTTAACAGGTGGTTCCCGGACACTTCAAAGAAGGCCCAACTGAGCATAAGTTGGCAACCAACTCAATCGACATGGTCACCCTTCACCAAGGTTGGTCGTCGTCGCGGAGGGAGCACCCCATGCCGGTCATCGCCCTCGTCGCCGCCGCGCTGCTGATCGGCGTGGAACAACTCGTCCAGTCCCGCTACGGAGCCATGGGGATCATCGCCTTCGTCGCCCTCACGGTCGGCGTCAAGGCCAGGAACACCATGGTCGGCGGCATCGGAGCGGTCATCCTCGTGATGCTGCTCGCCCAGTCCGGCTGACCGGGCTCCCTTCCGGAGGGGAGCCGGGAGCCCGGTCGGTCAGCACCAACAGCACCGCCACAACCGCATAGGCACAGCCACAACCGCATACGCACAGCCACAACCGCATACGCACAGCCGCAACCGAACAGCACGCTACGGATACGTCACCCGCCCCCGCCGGGAACCCCAGCCGGGACACCGGCGGGCCCTGACGAAAGGAGCCTCAGAACAGGTCCGGGCACCAAGGCCGCCTGGACGTGCGCAGCAGGGCGTCGGCCGACCGGGCGGCGCCCGCTCGTTCTTCCCGCACCCTCCCCAGCGCCGCCAGCCGCACCGCCGACTCGTCCCCGAGCCACAGCGCTGCCAGATCGGCCACGTCCAGCGCCAGGTCGGCGCTCCGCGCGGTCGGCGCGCAGGACCCACGCCCGCCCGCTCCCGGCGCCTCCAGCAGATACCGCCCGCCGGCGAACCCGCCCGCGTCGGCGACCTCCAGCACCAGTTCCCCGGCCCCCTCGTACGTCCGCGCCTCCAGGGCCCGTACGACGTCCAGGAGCCGCACCCACAGCCAGTCGGCCTGCGTGGTGACGCGGGCGGCGCGCGGGTCGGGCAGGAAGTGCGGGAGCAGGTCGTCCGGGGCCCGCCAGCCGGTCTTCACGTACGTGACCCAGTCGATGGAGCACAGATACCGCCACAGGGCCCGCTCGGCGGCCGGGGTCGCGCCGATCAGCCAGTTCACCTCGGCGGTGTTCAGCGGCTGCTTGCCGTCGCCCCACTTGTCGTCCGCCTCGTACGACACCATGCCCTCGACCTCGCCGGACGCCGACCGGTACACCGCGAAGAAGGGCTCGGTCCAGGAGGGACCGATGCGCAGGGCGCCGGTGTTGAGCTGCCACCACAGCTCACCGCGGTCGATGGCGCCGGGCTGTCCGCGGCGCACCCGCTCGTGCAGCCCCGGACCCAGCTCGCGGACGTCCTCGGCGTCGACCAGGTCGATCCGGCCGCCGCACTCGGGCGCGGCGCCGCGCGGGTCGAGGCCGGCCCGCGGCACGTCGATCGTCCACTCGGTGGTCCAGGTCGCCGGGCCGAAGCCGTAGCGCCCGTAGATCGGGTACTCGGCGGAGACGAGGGTGGCGACGACGTCGCCGCGTTCCTTCGCGGCGGCCAGGTCGTGGGCCATCATCCGGCTGAGCAGCCCCCGGCGCCGGTGGGTGGGCGACACGCTGACGTTGGTGACGGCGTCGGCGGCGACGGCGGCGCCGCCGACCGCGGTCAGCTGCTGGGCGAAGGAGCGGAACGTCGCCACGCAGCGTCCGCCGTCGAAGGCGCCGAGCAGCCGGCCGGGCTCGAACTGGCGGCGTCGGCCGTCGAGCTGCTCCTCGGAGGCGGTGGGCGGACGCAGGAAGCCGGTGTTGAGGGCGCGGATCCAGTCGCCGAGTTCGGCTTCGTCGATCGGCCGCACGGGCAGGGCGGCGTCGCGGTGGGTGCGAGCGGGAGGGGCGGGGCGGGGGGTCGTGGAAGTCACGGGGGTCACGGTAGGCAGGACACCGCGCGGGTGTCGCGCGGATTTCCCGTGACCCCTCCAAGGAGCCGGACGCTCACATCAGCAGGTCGTCGACCTGGGCCTCCCCCTCGCGGTAGCGGCGGGCGATCTCCGCGCTGCAGCCGTCGGCCGTGTGCTGCAGCCGCTGCCGGCGACGGGACACCTGCTGCTCGTAGCGCACGAGCCGGCCGAGGGCGGCGCTCAGCTCCTGGTTTGTGCGGGCGCCGAGGTCGGACAGTTCGACCTCGGCGAGCATGTCGGCGGCCAGCCTGGAGTACTCCTCGCTGTACGGGGTGCCGAGCGTGACGTGGCGGGCGGAGGAGCGGTGCCGGGCCGGGGCGTCGGTCAGGATCTCCGACAGCCGCTCGACCACGGAGCCCTGCCGCGCCTCGACGATCGCCGGTCCGGGGCCGCTGCCGCCCCCGCGTCGGGCGAGTTCCGCGCCGAGGATGTCGATGCGCCCCTGGAGCAGCCGCCGTACGTAACTGAGGTCGGCCTCGTCGCGCTGGGCGTCCCGGCGCAGGGCGCGCAGTTCGGGCAGGCTCAGCGCGGCGAGGTCGTGTTCGGGTGGGTCCCCGGGCAGCGGTGGGCTGTCGGTGCGCTGCGCGGGCGGGCGGAGCTGCTGCTCCGGGCCTCCCGCGTCGGTCAGCGACACAGCCCCGGGCAGCCGCCCGGCACTCGGTGTTCTCATGTGTCTCTCTACCGTCCCCTCGACCGGCGTGTGGCAGCATCGTCCCACCCCGAGTGGCCACTATGTGACCGAGTGCCCCCGATCGGCCCCAGATGGGGGGTTGGGGATCAAAAAGCGCCTTGGTACGGACCAACTGCGAAGCGGGTGGTCACCGCCCGGCATGATGGTCGTATGCGTGCAGTGGTGCAGAGGGTGGACGGCGCGAGCGTCGTCGTGGACGGCGAGACGGTGGGGGCGATCGAGGGCGAGGGGCTGTGCGTCCTCGTCGGCGTCACCCACGAGGACACCAAGGAGAAGGCGGCGCAGCTCGCCCGCAAGCTCTGGTCGATCCGGATGCTGGCCGACGAGCGGTCGTGCAGCGACATCGACGCGCCCCTGCTGGTGGTCAGCCAGTTCACCCTGTACGGCGACGCCCGCAAGGGCCGCCGTCCCACCTGGAACGCCGCCGCCCCCGGCGACGTCGCCGAGCCGCTGGTGGACGAGGTGGTCGCGCAGCTGCGCGCGCTGGGCGCGACGGTGGCGACGGGCCGGTTCGGCGCGCGGATGCGGGTGTCGCTGACGAACGACGGCCCGTTCACCGTCCTGATCGATATCTGAGCCGGGCCTGATCGAGAACCGAGCCGGGTGGCCCGATCGAGAGCCCAGCCGGGTGGCCCGATCGAGAGCCCAGCCGGGTGGCCCGATAGGGGAGCCGAGCCGGCTACGGCTCGACAATGACCTCCTGCGCGGCGGCCGTGTCCCCGGCGACCAGCCGGGCGTCCACGGGCACGTTCCGCTTGACCAGGCCGAGGGCGACCGGACCCAGCTCGTGGTGGCGCACGGACGTCGTCACGAAGCCGATCTTCCGGCCGTCCGGGCCGTCGTCCGCGAGCCGCAGCTCGGTGCCGGCCGGCGGCAGATGGACCTCGCTGCCGTCCAGGTGCAGGAAGACCAGCCGGCGCGGCGGCTTGCCGAGGTTCTGCACCCGGGCGACGGTCTCCTGGCCCCGGTAGCAGCCCTTCTGCAGATGCACGGCCGAGCCGATCCAGCCCAGCTCGTGCGGGATGGTGCGGTGGTCGGTCTCGAAGCCGAGGCGGGGCCGGTGCTGCTCGACGCGCAGCGCCTCGTACGCCAGGATTCCGGCCGGCGGCCCGGCCTGCTCGGCGAACGGCTCCAGCCGCTCGCGGGGCAGGAACAGGTCCCGCCCGTACGCCGTCTCGCGTACGACGCCGCCCTCGGGGGCCTCGGCGATGGACCCGGCCGGTAGGTGGACGACGGCGACGTCGGCGGTGCGGTCGGCGACGTCGACCTTGTAGAAGAACTTCATCGACTCCAGGTACGCGATCAGCGCCTCCTGGGTGCCCGGCTCGACGTGGGCCCAGACGGTCTCTCCGTCGTCCACCAGGTACAGCGCGTGCTCGACGTGCCCGTGCGCGGAGAGGATCAGCGCCTCGGTGGCCCGGCCGGGGGGCAGGTCGCTGACGTGCTGGGTGAGCAGCAGGTGCAGCCAGCCGAGCCGGTCCTCGCCGGTGACGGTGACGACACCGCGGTGCGAGAGGTCGACGAAGCCGGCGCCCTCGGCGAGGGCACGCTGCTCGCGGAACAGGTCGCCGTAGTGGGCGGCGACGCCTTCGTCCGCCCCTTCGGCGGGGACGGCGCCGGGCAGGGACAGCAGGGGGCTCTTCATGGCCCCAAGCCTACGACTCGCCGCTTGTCGTATTTGCATCCGCGCTCGCGCCCGCGTCCCCACGGGCGTGCCGACGGGAGCAGTCCTCGCACCGTCCGAAGATCGCGAAGTGCTTCAGGTCGGTGTCGAAGCCGAACGTGGAGCGCAGCTTGGCGGTGAAGTCGGCGGCCACTTCCAGGTCGGCCTCGATGACGTTGGTGCAGTCGCGGCAGACGAGGTGGATGTGGTGGTGCCGGTCGGCCAGGTGGTAGGTCGGCGCGCCGTGCCCGAGGTGGGCGTGCGAGACCAGGCCCAGCTCCTCCAGCAGCTCGAGGGTGCGGTAGACCGTGGAAATGTTGACCCCCGACGCCGTCTTCCTCACTTCCACGAGGATGTCGTCGGGGGTCGCGTGCTCCAGGGTGTCCACGGCTTCGAGCACGAGTTGCCGCTGCGGCGTCAGCCGGTAGCCGCGCTGCCTCAGATCGCTCTTCCAGTCGGTGCTCACCACACCTGAAGTGTAGGGGTCGCCGGCTGTGCGGTGGGGTCAGCGGAAGAAGGCGATCCCGTCGTCGGGCATGTCGTCCGGGAGGGCCTTCGCCCAGCGCTCGACGTCCTCCGGGGTGACGACCTTCTTCAGGTGGGCGGACATGTAGGGGCGCAGCTCGACGTCCGGGGTCTGCTTCTCGCCGACCCACATCAGGTCGCCCTTGACGTAGCCGTACAGCCGCTTGCCGCCCGTGTAGGGGCGGGAGGCGGCGGTGCGGGCCACGGCGTCCGTGACGAGGTCGATCTGGGGCTTCTGGTGGGCCATCTCGCCGTACCAGATCTCGATGACGCCGTCGTCGCGGGTCATCGTGACCTCGACCTTGCGGTTGCCGTCGATGCGCCAGAAGCCGTGCTCGGACTCGAGCGGACGGACCTTGTTGCCGTCGTTGTCGAGCACCCAGGTGTGCGAGTGGTACTCCAGGAAGTCCCGGCCGTCGTGGGTGAAGGTGACCTCCTGCCCGAAGTTGCACTTCTCGGCGCCGGGGAAGTCGTGCACGCCCGCGCCCGCCCAGTTCCCGAGCAGGAAGGCGAGGGGGACGAGGTCCTTGTGGAGGTCGGACGGGATCTCGATCATGATCGGCAGTTCCTAGAGGGGGGTCAGCGCTGGCCCTGGTACAGCTTCTTCACGACCAGCCCGGCGAACGCGAGAGTGGCCACGCAGACCAGCACCAACAGAATTTCGAAGAAGAGTGTCACGGGGAGGCTCCTCGGTGAGCGGGTCAGCTGTACAAGGCCGGACCCCAGCTTACGCGGCCGGGGTCCGCGCCTCGGTGTGAGGTCCGGCGCAGGCGGCGGTGAGCGGTGGGGAAGTGATTACGATGCGGGCATGGCGAAGAAGCTCGTGATCAAGGTGACGGCGGGGGCCGACGCCCCCGAACGCTGCTCGCAGGCGTTCACGGTGGCGGCGGTGGCCGTGGCGAGCGGCGTGGACGTCTCCGTGTGGCTGACCGGCGAGTCCGCGTGGTTCGCGCTGCCGGGCCGGGCCGCCGAGTTCGAGCTGCCGCACGCCGCCCCGCTGCCCGAGCTGCTCGACTCCGTGCTGGCCGCCGGCCGGCTCACGCTGTGCACCCAGTGCGCCGCCCGCCGGGACATCACGGAGGACGACGTCATCGCGGGCGTGCGGATCGCCGGCGCGCAGGTGTTCGTGCAGGAGGCGCTGGCGGACGACACGCAGGCGCTCGTCTACTGACGCGGCGGTCTCTTGCCGTCCAGCTCGTCCCACCACGCGTCGGACTGCGGGTCGCCGGAGGGGTCGTCCCACCAGCGGTCGTCGGGGCCCCGGCGGTTGGCGATCACGGCGGCGACGGGCGGGATGAGCATCGCGACCACGCACATGCCGACGGCCGCCCCGGTCGACCACAGGCGTACGACGGCCCATGCCAGGACGAACAGCACCAGACAGGCGCCCATCAGGGTGAAGTACACATGACGTCGCCGCGCGTACATGTGTCCAGCGTAGGCATGGCCGCGGACACGGTGAAGGGCCGCACCGCGGGCGTACTGCCCAGGAGTGCGGCCCTTGCGCCGTACGGGTCTGTCAGACCGCGATGGCGACCTCGGCCAGCGCGCCCTTCTCGGCCACGACGACCGTGCGGTCGGCGGTGCCGCCGGGAACGAGGGCGCGGACGGTCCAGGTGCCCTCGGCCGCGTAGAAGCGGAACTGGCCCGTCGCGGAGGTCGGGACCTCCGCGGTGAACTCGCCGGTCGAGTCCAGGAGCCGGACGTAGCCGGTCACCGGCTCGCCGTCACGGGTCACCTGGCCCTGGATGGTGGTCTCACCGGGCTTGATCGTCGAGGCGTCGGGGCCGCCGGCCTTCGCTCCACACATGTCGTACTCCTGAAGGGTGTTGAAAGGTCGGTCGGGGTGGCTACTTGGCGGCGCCGAGTTCGATCGGCACGCCGACCAGGGAGCCGTACTCGGTCCAGGAGCCGTCGTAGTTCTTGACGTTCTCGACACCGAGCAGCTCGTGCAGCACGAACCAGGTCAGGGCCGAGCGCTCACCGATGCGGCAGTAGGCGATCGTGTCCTTCGACAGGTCGACGTTCTCGTCGGTGTAGAGCTGCTTGAGCTCCTCGTCCGACTTGAAGGTGCCGTCGTCGTTGGCGTTCTTCGACCACGGGATGTTGCGGGCGCTCGGGACGTGGCCCGGACGCTGCGACTGCTCCTGCGGCAGGTGGGCCGGGGCGAGCAGCTTGCCGGAGAACTCGTCGGGCGAGCGCACGTCGACCAGGTTCTGCGTGCCGATCGCGGCGACGACGTCGTCGCGGAAGGCGCGGATCGCGGTGTTCTGCGGCTTGGCCTTGTACTCGGTCGCGGGGCGCTCGGGCACCTCCTCGACCAGCTCGCGGGCGTCCAGCTCCCACTTCTTGCGGCCGCCGTCGAGCAGCTTGACGCTGTCGTGGCCGTACAGCTTGAAGTACCAGTAGGCGTACGACGCGAACCAGTTGTTGTTGCCGCCGTAGAGGATCACCAGCGTGTCGTTGGCGATGCCCTTCTTCGACAGGAGCTTCTCGAAGCCCTCCTGGTCGATGAAGTCGCGCCGGACCGGGTCCTGGAGGTCCTGGGTCCAGTCGATCTTGATGGCGTTGCGGATGTGGTTCTTGTCGTACGCGGACGTGTCCTCGTCGACCTCGACGATCGCGATGTTCGGGTCGTCCAGGTGCTCCTGAAGCCAGTCGGCGTCTACCAGGACGTCGCTGCGGCTCATGCTCTTTCTCCTCCGGGGCAGTTACGGCGGGGCGTACGAGTGCGAGGTGTGCGGTGTGCGGGCGCGGGTCGTGCCGGTCCGGTCACGGCGCGGCGCACGGACGCCCTCGGCGGGGCGCGGTGGGTGAACGCGGGAGACGGGCTCCCGCTCAGAAGGTGCGACAGAGCATGGCGGCGACGCGGCACAGGTCTACTGCCCGCCGCTTCGTGAGATCCGCCTGTCGCTTCATGGGCTCGATCGTAGGGACGGACGGGCGGGCATGTCACCGGTGTGTCGTATATTGAGACGCGATCGTCCATGATGCGGGAATACGCGTCCCGTGGGCGCCGTTCGCCCACGGTTTCCGGGCGCTTTCGTTCCGCGTCGCATCTGCGGTGCGGACCATCCGTCTCACCCACCGGACAGCAGCCGGGCCCCGGGTGTTCCGCCGGGCCGGCCGGACGTGGCTCACATGGCCGACCGGAGGTCTCCCCGCCGGGCCGGCGGACGTGGCCCCCACCGGGGCCGGCCGGACGTTTCCTACCCGGCCAGCCGGACGTCGGAACCCTTCACCGAGATCTCGACGCCGTCCTTCGCCGCCTCGACCTTGTCCAGCTCGATGCCGCCGGGCAGCTCGTTGATCAGCTGCTCGAAGTCGGTGATCGACCGGATCCGGTCCTCGGCCACCTCGACGCCGCCCAGCGAGGGCAGCGAGTCCGCGCTCACCCGCACCTTGTCGTCCTCGACGGTCACCGTGCTCAGCACGTACACCGGACGCGGCAGCTTGGCGCCGAGGACCGACGCCTCCACCGCGACCCTGATCTTCCCGTCGCCGCCGTCGGACAGGCCCACGACCTCGGCGGTGATCCCGGGCGCGACCTCCGTGGGCTCCGACCGCGCGGCCTTGAGCAGCTCCTCGTAGGAGACGCTCGCGGTACCGGTGGCGGAGCGGGCCGTGGCGGAGCTGTAGTCGGCGGCGAAGTCGACGCCCTTCATGTTCGCCCGGAGGTCGTCGATGCGGATCGTCCCGCCCTTGCCCGACGTCGCCTCGTACGTGTCGATGCCGACCTCGACGTCGTCCAGCTCACCGCCGGCGACCTGGGTGAGGAACGGGAAGCCGTTGATGGAGACGTCCGGGGTGGCGGCCAGGTTCTCGTTGGCCCGCAGCCGGTCCGCGGCCTCGCCCTCGGCGAAGTGCACGGCGATGCGGTCCGCGGCGACGAAAAGGCCGCCGAGGACCACCACGACGATCAGAAGTATTCGCAGCGCGCGCATGTTCCCCCACCTCGGCGGTCTTCCAGTCCGAGGGTCACGGTAACCCCGCCGGGCCGACAGCTCGCCGGATTGTCGATCACCTGTGACAGGGGCGGCCCGCCGGACCCGCTCAGACCAGTACCCTTCCCAGCACCCACAGCACCGGCGCCGCCGCGCTCAGCGGGAGGGCCACGCCCGCCGTGAAGTGGACGAACCGGGAGGGGTAGTCGTAGCTCGCCACCCGGTGCCCGATCAGCGCGCACGCCCCGGCCGCGGCTCCCAGCAGCGCGCCCCCGGCGCCCGCCCCGGTCACCGAGCCGAGCGCCAGGCCCGCCCCCGCCGCCGCGAGCAGCGCGACGACCACGGAGACCGGCGTCGGCAGCGGCAGCGCCCGCGCGAGCACCGCGACGGCCACCGCGCCCGCGCCGACCGTGACCGCGTCCGCCTCGGCGGCCAGATGACCGGTGGCGACGATGGCCAGCGCGGCGGAGACGACGGTCGCCGTCAGGCCGTACATCCGCTCGTCCGGATCGGCGTGCGAGCGCAGCTGCAGGACCAGCGTCAGCAGGATCCACACCCCGAGGGCGCCGAGGATCGCGGCGGGCCCCTGGTCGCGCCCGACGACCAGCAGCGCCGCGTCGGCGGTCAGCGCGCCCGCGAACGCCAGCGCGATGCCCTGCCGGGCCGGCCACATGCCGTTCAGCCGGAACCAGCCGGCGGCGGTGACCGCCTGGAGGACGACGAGCGGCACGAGCAGCGCGTACGAGCCGAGCGCCGCCGCGCCGGCGAGCAGCAGGCCGAGCACCGCCGTCAGCGCGGCGGGCTGGAGACCGGGCTCGATGATCGGGGAGCGCCCTTCCAGGCGGGCGCGCTGGGCGGCGGTGAGGGGGGCGGCAGGCGCGGCCGGTTCCGGGGCCTGGGCCGCCTGCGGCGCGTAGCTCGTGTGCGGGGCGTGAGCCGCGGGGGCCGCCTCGGGCGCGTGCGCGTGGCCGTACGGCCCCTCGGCCGCCGTCGCCCACTGCTGCCCGGTCGCGTAGGCAGGCTCCTGCCACTGCTGCGGCTGCTGCGGGTACTCGGGGTGCTGGGCGGCGTACGGCTGCCCGTACTGGTCGTACTGCGCGTGCTGCCCGTACTGGTCGAACTGCTGCTGGTACTGCGCGTACTGCTGCTGGTACCCGGCGTCCTGCTGCTGGTACGGGTCGTAGGACCCGTCCCCCTCGGGCCCCTGGTACCCGTCGTGCCCCCGGTACCCCTCGTACGGCTGGTCGCTCATCGGCCCGGTCACCCTCCTGCGAACGGCGGGAGCACCTCGACCGTGCCGCCCTCGGTCAGCCGTACCGTCTCATGCCCGCGTGTGCCCACGGGGTCGCCGTCGATCAGGAACGAGCAGCGGCGCAGCACGCGCGTCAGCTCCCCGGGGTGCCGCTCGCGCACGGCGTCGAGCGCCTCGGCGAGCGTGGCCGCGTCGTACGCCTCCTCGGCCACCCCGGCCGCGGCCTTCGCGGCGGCCCAGTAGCGCACCGTGACCTTTGCCATCTCGTCCCTCAAGTCCATCGACGGTGAGCACCCAGGCTAGCCGTCCGCACCGACGGCCCGGACGGCCCAGTCCCCGATCCTCGCGAGCAGGTCGTCGGTGGCCGCGTGCTCCGCGTGGCCCATGCCCGGTTCCAGCCAGAGTTCGCCGTGGTCGCCGGCCGCGGCGGCGAGCATCCGGGGGTGGTCGACGGGGAAGTAGCCGTCCCGGTCGCCGTGGACGACGAGCAGCGGGACCGGGGCGATGCGGGGCACGGCCTCGACCGGGGAGAGCGGGACCGGGTCCCAGTGGCGGCGGTGGATGCGGGTGCGGAAGCCGTAGCGGCCGACCAGCCGGCCCGCGGGGCGGGTGACCAGCCAGTGCAGCCGGCGCATGGGGGCGGTGCCGCGGTAGTACCAGCGGGCGGGCGCGCTGACCGACACCACGGCGTCCACGTCCCCGCGGTGCAGCGCCGCGTGCCGCAGCACCACCGAGCCGCCCATGGAGAAACCGACGGTCACCACCCGCGCGTGCCCGAGCCCACGCGCCCGCTCGACGACCGCCGCGAGGTCCAGCACCTCCCGGTCGCCGACGGTCGAGTAGCCGCCGGAGGCCCCGTGCCCGCGGAAGGAGAAGGTGACGACGGCCCCGTACCGGGCGAGCGCCCGCGCCACCCGTCGGACATGCGGCCGGTCCGCGTCGCCGGTGAAACCGTGGGCGACGACGAACACCGGGTCACCGGAAAGTGGCGCGGAGGCGTCCGCGCAAGATTCGTATACGACCCCACCCGGTTCGTATACGAAATCGATCGGAATGCCGTCGGACGTGCGCAGAAACGTCCGCAAAGGGGTGCGGCTGCCCGTCTCAGCGTTCGGACGAACGGTGGAATGTGCCGCATGACCTGCCGGACCGTTGTTCATGTGGGCTATTCTGCTCGGCAGAGGACCTGGGCAGCGTGGCCCCCGGGTCCTTTTGTGCTTTCGGAAGCGTTGTATACGGAGCGGGAAACCGCCGGTGTACGGGGCCCCGGGAACGCAGAGCAATGCCGTAGAAGTCCTCGCAGGGACCGAGGAGGAACCAGACGTATGAGTTCTCTGCTGCTCCTGACCAACGCTCTCCAGCCGTCCACCGAAGTGCTCCCCGCGCTCGGCCTGCTGCTGCACAACGTGCGCGTGGCGCCGGCGGAGGGCCCCGCCCTCGTGGACACCCCGGGCGCCGACGTCATCCTGATCGACGGACGCCGTGACCTGCCGCAGGTGCGCAGCCTGTGCCAGCTGCTGCGTTCCACCGGCCCCGGCTGTCCGCTCATCCTCGTCGTGACCGAGGGCGGCCTCGCCGCCGTCACCGCCGACTGGGGCATCGACGACGTCCTCCTCGACACCGCGGGACCGGCCGAGGTCGAGGCCCGGCTGCGGCTCGCGATGGGCCGCCAGCAGATCGTCAACGACGACTCCCCGATGGAGATCCGCAACGGCGACCTGTCGGTGGACGAGGCCACCTACTCGGCCAAGCTCAAGGGCCGGGTCCTGGACCTCACCTTCAAGGAGTTCGAGCTCCTCAAATACCTGGCCCAGCATCCGGGCCGGGTCTTCACCCGCGCCCAGCTCCTCCAGGAGGTCTGGGGCTACGACTACTTCGGCGGCACCCGCACGGTCGACGTGCACGTACGGCGGCTGCGCGCCAAGCTCGGTCCCGAGCACGAGTCGCTGATCGGCACCGTCCGCAACGTCGGCTACCGCTTCGTCACCCCGGAGAAGGGCGAGCGCGCCTCCGACGAGGGCAAGTCCAAGGCGGACCGGGCGAAGTCCGCGGGGCGCGCGGAGAGCGCCGACGAGCCCGCCGCCGTGGGCGCCGCCGAGGTCGCGGCCGAGGCATGACGGCGGCGCGGACGCCCGGACGGGCGCGAAGAAGGCTCTGTACTCCCTGCCCAGGGGCGGTCCATCCGCGTAGACTCCGCGCGTGGCCAAGGTAACCAGGGATGACGTGGCGCGGCTGGCGGGTACGTCCACCGCCGTCGTCAGCTATGTCATCAACAACGGACCCCGGCCGGTCGCCCCGGCCACGCGCGAGCGCGTCCTCGCCGCCATCAAGGAGCTGGGGTACCGGCCCGACCGCGTCGCCCAGGCGATGGCGTCCCGGCGCACGGACCTCATAGGCCTGATCGTGCCGGACGCCCGCCAGCCCTTCTTCGCGGAGATGGCGCACGCCGTGGAGTGGGCGGCGTCCGAGCGCGGCAAGATGGTGCTGGTCGGCAACTCCGACTACGTCGGCGAGCGCGAGGTGCACTACCTGCGGGCGTTCCTCGGGATGCGCGTCTCCGGTCTGATCCTCGTCAGCCACGCGCTCAACGACCTGGCCGCCGCCGAGATCGACGCCTGGGACGCCCGGGTGGTGCTGCTGCACGAGCGGCCCGAGGCGATGGACGACGTCGCCGTCGTGATGGACGACCTCGGGGGCGCGCAGGACATCGTCGCCCATCTGCTGGGCCACGGGTACGAGTACGTCGCCTGCATGGGCGGCACCGCGGACACCCCGGCGGTCGGCGACCCGGTCTCCGACCACGTCGAGGGGTGGCGGCGCGCGATGGAGGAGGCCGGGATATCCACCGAGGGCCGCCTCTTCGAGGCCCCCTACAACCGGTACGACGCCTACCAGGTCGGCCTGGAGATCCTCGCCGGCCCGCGGCGCCCCCCGGCGATCTTCTGCTCCACCGACGACCAGGCGATCGGCCTGCTGCGCGCGGCGCGCGAGCTGCGCATCGACGTGCCCGGCGAGCTGGCGGTGGCCGGCTTCGACGACATCAAGGAAGCGGCCCTGGCGGACCCGCCGCTGACGACGGTCGCCTCCGACCGCTCGGCGATGGCCCGTGCGGCCGTCGACCTGGTCCTGGACGACGCCGTGCGCGTCTCGGGCTCGCGCAAGGAGCGGCTGAAGGTGTTCCCGTCGCGGCTGGTGGTGCGGCGGTCGTGCGGGTGCGAGTGACGCGGGGCTGAGAGCTGCCGGGCTGAGGGCTGCCGGGCTGAGGGCTGCACGGCTGGGGGCTGATGGCCCCGGGGCGTTCTCGGATCGCCCGGGGCGTCTTTTACATCGGGCATACGAGGTTCTGCCGGGCTTCTCAGGGGGCGCTCAGGGTGCTCTCATGGTCCGTCGACAGGCTCGGGGACATGACCGAGAGCCCGCGTTCCATGCACCCCGAGTGGCCGCCCCCGCCCGCCCACGAGCCGGCGTCCGCCCCTCCCCCCGCCCCGTCGCCCGCCGATCCCACCCCGCTGCTCGCCGAGCCCGTCGAGCACGACGCCCGCGCGGCGCACGCGACCCGCGCCTCCCGCCGCAGGCCCGCCCGGGGGGCGGGCGCGCTGCTCGCCGCCGTGGCCGTCGTCGCCGCGGCCGTCGGGGGCGGCACGGCGTACGGCATCCAGGAACTCAGCGGCAGCGACACGGTCGCCGCCGCCGGCAGCACCGGCGGCAGCACGAGCGTCGTGCCGTCGAGTCAGAAGGGGACGGTCGCCGGGGTCGCCGCCGCGGTCGGTCCGAGCATCGTGGAGATCAGCGCCACCTCCAATGCCGGCGAGTCCACCGGATCCGGTGTGATCATCACCAGCGACGGCGAGATCATCACCAACAACCACGTCGTCTCCGGCGCCTCCGAGATCACCGTGACGACCGGCGACGGCAAGGAGTACGACGCCGAGATCGTCGGCACCGACAGCGGCAAGGACCTCGCGCTCCTCGAACTGGCGGACGCCTCCGGGCTGGCGGCGGCCTCGCTCGGCGACTCCGACGGCGTCCAGGTCGGTGACACGGTCGTGGCGATCGGCTCGCCCGAAGGGCTGACCGGCACCGTCACCAGCGGCATCGTCTCGGCGCTGGACCGCGACGTCACCGTCTCGACGGACGAGAGCCCGCAGCAGCGGCAACAGCAAGGCGGCGGCTGGCCGTTCGAGTTCGGCGGCCAGGAGTTCAACGGCGACACCGGCTCGTCCACGACGACGTACAAGGCGATCCAGACCGACGCCTCCCTCAACCCGGGCAACTCCGGTGGCGCGCTGATCGACATGAACGGGAACGTCATCGGCATCAACTCGGCCATGTACTCGGCGAGCGGCTCGTCGTCGGCCGACGCGGGCAGCGTGGGGCTGGGCTTCGCCATTCCGATCAACACCGTCAAGTCCGACCTGGACAAGCTGCGGGCCGGTGCCACCGAGTGAGGAGCGGCGACCACATGATCAAGCGCACCGTCCACATCGTCCATACCGTCCACACCGTGCCCGCCGCCGACGCGGGCGCCGCGTCCGTCACGTCGGCGCTCAGGGTGGCGTACGCACTCCACGCACCCGGCGCTTCGACTCCCGCGCCTCCTCCCGCTCCCGCCCCCGCCTCGCGCGCCCAGGAGATCGCGACCGCCGTCTCCCGGCCCCCCGCCCCGGCCAAGGCGGCCCCGACCCCCGCCCCCGCCCGGCGCTCCGCGCGCAAGGCCGACCGCCGCCGGACCGTGCCCCCGCCCGCCGGGAACGTGCGACGCTGACAAGGTCAGACCGCTCCCGCCCACCGACACCCGAGGATTCCCGCCCATGAGCCCCGCCGAGGCCGACCGTGACCCCCAGCGCATCCTGATCGTCGACGACGAGCCGGCGGTGCGCGAAGCGCTCCAGCGCAGCCTCGCCTTCGAGGGGTACGACACCCGGGTCGCGGTCGACGGAGCGGACGCCCTGGAGCAGGCCGCCGCCTACCGGCCCGACCTGGTCGTCCTCGACATCCAGATGCCCCGCATGGACGGCCTGACCGCCGCCCGCCGCATCCGGGCCGCCGGCGACACCACCCCCATCCTCATGCTCACCGCCCGCGACACGGTCGGCGACCGGGTCACCGGCCTCGACGCGGGCGCCGACGACTACCTGGTCAAGCCGTTCGAGCTGGACGAGCTGTTCGCCCGCATCCGCGCGCTGCTGCGCCGCAGCTCGTACGCGGCGGCGGTGGCGGGCGGGGCGCCCCAGGACGACGCCCTCACCTTCGCGGACCTGCGGATGAACCTGGCGACCCGGGAGGTGACACGGGGCGGGCGGCCGGTGGAACTGACCCGCACGGAGTTCACGCTGCTGGAGATGTTCATGGCGCACCCGCGTCAGGTCCTCACCCGTGAGCAGATCCTGAAGGCGGTGTGGGGCTTCGACTTCGAGCCGTCGTCCAACTCCCTCGACGTGTACGTGATGTACCTGCGCCGCAAGACGGAGGCGGGCGGCGAGCCGCGCCTCGTCCACACCGTGCGGGGCGTCGGGTACGTCCTGCGGCAGGGCGGCGCCGAGTGAACGGCGTCGCCCGCCGCGTCCGCACCCTCCCGATCCGCTCCCGGCTGGCGCTTCTGGTGGCGGCGGCGGTGGCGTTCGCGGTGGCGGCCGTGTCGGTGACGTGCTGGTTCGTGGTGCGCGGGAAGCTCTACGACGAGATCGACACCGACCTGAAGTCGTCGGTCGGCGCCGTGCAGCGCATCAACGTCGCCGCCGCGCTCGCCGCCTGCGGCCAGTCACCCGACTCCGGGCCGCTCGGCCCCGGCTCCGACAGCTACATCCAGATCGTCACGTCGGACGGGGAGGCCTGTCCCTTCCCCGGCTCCGGGGGGACGGTCACCGTCACGGACGCGGACCGGGACATGGCCCAGGACCCGCGGGGGGAGTCCCGGGGACCGCGCGACGGCAAGGACAGCGACGGCACACCGGTGCGCGTGCTGACGACGGCCCTCTGGGTGGAGGACCGGGGCAACCGCTACCTCGCCGACGACTCCGCGCTCGTCCTCGCCGTCTCCCTGAAGGGCACCCGGTCCACCCTCAACGAACTCGCCCTGCTGCTCCTGCTCGTCTCCGGCATCGGGGTCGTCGGCGCCGGCGCCGCCGGTCTCGCCGTCGCCCGCGCCGGGATGCGGCCCGTCGACAAACTCACCGAGGCCGTCGAACACGTGGCCCGCACCGAGGATCTCGCCATCCGCATCCCCGTGGAGGACGACAGCGAGGACGAGATCGCCCGCCTCTCCCGCTCCTTCAACTCGATGACGTCCTCCCTGGCCAGCTCCCGCGACCTGCAGCAACAGCTGATCGCCGACGCCGGCCACGAACTGCGCACCCCCCTGACCTCGCTGCGCACCAACATCGAACTCCTCTCCCGCAGCGAGGAGACCGGCCGCCCCCTCCCCGAGGCCGACCGCAAGGCGCTCCTCGCCTCGGTGAAGGCCCAGATGACGGAACTGGCCGCGCTGATCGGCGACCTCCAGGAACTGTCGCGCTCGGAGGGCCAGCGCGGGGAGCGCGTCCAGGTGGTCTCCCTGGAGGACACGGTCGAGTCGGCCCTGCGCCGCGCCCGGCTGCGCGGCCCCGAGCTGACGATCACGGCCCACCTGGAACCGTGGTACGTCCGGGCGGAACCCGCGGCGCTGGAGCGGGCGGTGGTCAACATCCTGGACAACGCGGTGAAGTTCAGCCCGGAGGGCGGCACGATCGAGGTGCGCCTCACCGACGGCGTCCTCACGGTCCGCGACCACGGCCCCGGCATTCCGGCCGAGGAACTCCCCCACGTCTTCGACCGCTTCTGGCGCTCTCCGTCGGCCCGCGCCCTCCCCGGCTCCGGCCTCGGCCTGTCCATCGTGGCCCGCACGATCCACCAGTCGGGCGGCGAGGTCACCCTGACCCACGCCGAGGGCGGCGGCACGGTGGCGACGATCCGCCTGCCGGGGGCGGGGGTGCCGCCGCCGGAGACGCCGTGAAGTGAGCCACCGTTCACCTCACTGCCGGAAGAGTCCCGCCACCACGATCTGCGGAGCTTCGGCTCGCCCGACGGCAACCTTTCCCCCGCCCGCGCCGACCCCTTGGTGTCCCCGCACTCCAAGGAAACGGAACCCGCACATGCGTGAGAACCGCAGCAAGCCCCGCCACCGCCGCGGGCGCACCGCGTTGTCGGTCGGTCTCCCCCTGGCGCTGACCGCCGCCGGGACGTTCGCCTACGGCGGCGACCTCGGGGTCTTCGGCGAGGACGTCCAGCGGACCGCCTCCGCCGCTGCCGCCACCTGGGCCGACGACGTCGCCGACGGCTTCGCGTCCGTCAACTCCCTCGGCCAGAACGGCACCTACGGCGGGCGCGGCGGCAGGACCGTCACCGTGCGCACCCTGGCCGACCTGGAGAAGTACGCCACCGCAGCCGAGCCCTACGTCATCGTCGTCGCCGGGACGATCACCATGAACCCGGTCGGCAAGGAGATCAAGGTCGCCTCCGACAAGACCATCGTCGGCTCGGGCACCGCCGGTCAGATCGTCGGCGGAGGCTTCTTCCTCGGCACGGGCGTGCACAACGTCATCATCCGCAACCTCACCATCCGGGACTCGTACCAGGGCGTCTGGAACGACAAGGACCACGACTTCGACGCGATCCAGATGGACGGCGCCCACCACGTGTGGATCGACCACAACGACCTGCGGCACATGGCCGACGGGCTCATCGACGTCCGCAAGGACAGCACCAACGTCACGGTGTCCTGGAACCGGATGAGCACCAACAACAAGACGTTCGGCATCGGCTGGACCGAGAACCTGGTCACCGACATCACGGTCCACCACAACTGGATCCGCGAGACCGAGCAGCGCAACCCCTCCACGGACAACGCCGCGCACGCCCACCTCTACAACAACTTCCTGGAGGACACCCCGGGGACGGACATCACCTCGTCCTACGGCAACTACGCGCGCGGGCGCACCAACATGGTCCTGGAGAACTCCTACTTCCAGGGCTTCCGCAACCCCGTCATCCGCGACGCCACCGCCACCCTCGTCCAGCGCGGCAACGTCTTCTCGGGGACCAGCGGACGCAACGAGAGCGGCGGGACGGCCGCCTCCTTCGATCCGAAGGCGTACTACGCGTACACCCTCGACAAGGCAGCCGACGTCCCGGCGGTCGTCAAGTCCGGGGCGGGTCCCCGGAGTTCCCTGGGCACGGCCACCGCCACCTCCACGTCGGCCGACGCGGCCACCACCCTCACCGTCGCCAAGGACGGCACCGGCCGGTACTCCACCGTCCAGGCCGCCGTGAACGCCGTGCCCGTGAACAACCCCGCCCGCGTCGTCATCGCCGTCAAGCCGGGCACGTACCGCGAGCCGGTGAAGGTGCCGGCCAACAAGCCGCACGTCACCATCCAGGGCACCGGCGCGAGCCGCAAGGACACGGTGATCGTCTACAACAACGCCTCGGGCACGCCGAAGCCGGACGGCTCGGGGACGTACGGCACCGGGGGCAGCGCCACCGTCGCCGTCGAGGCCGACGACTTCCAGGCCCGCAACCTGACCATCTCCAACGACTTCGACGAGGCGAACAACCAGCACATCGGCGGCCACCAGGCCGTCGCCCTGCGCACCGCCGCCGACAAGGTGTTCCTCGACGGCGTGATCGTCACCGGCGACCAGGACACGCTGCTGCTGGACACGGCCGCCAAGGACCGGCTGGGCCGGGTCTACATGACCGACTCCTACGTCGTCGGCAACGTCGACTTCATCTTCGGCCGGGCCACCGCCGTCATCGACCGCTCGGTGATCACGCTGAAGAAGCGCTGGAACGGCACGTCGGCCGGTTACGTCACCGCCCCGAGCACGGCCGCGAACCGCAAGGGTTTCCTCATCGCCAACTCCACGGTGAACGGCGACGTCTCCGACCGCACCTTCTACCTCGGCCGCCCCTGGCACGCCGGCGGCGACGCCACCCTCGACCCGCAGCCACGGTCCGCAACAGCACGCTCAGCGCCGCGATCCGCACCGCGCCGTGGACCGACATGAGCGGCTTCTCCTGGAAGGACGACCGGTTCGCGGAGTACAGGAACACCGGCGCGGGCGCGGGCGCCGCGAGCGCCGACCGCCCGCAGCTCACCGACGCACAGGCCGCCGACCAGGAAGTCGCGGACTGGCTGGCGGGATGGACGCCGACGGCGTCCTGACCGCCGTAAGAAGAGAGGAAAGAGGAAAGCGCCGCGTTTCCCGGGACCCCGGGGAACGCGGCGCTTTTCCTGCTTGTACCGCTACTGCCGACTTACTACTGCTACTTGACGATCGTGATGCGGTTCGTGACCGGCGGTGCGATCGGCGCGGTGGCCGAGGAGTTCGCCGTCAGGTAGCGCTCCAGAGCGGTCAGGTCGTCCAGGCCCACCAGGTCGTTGTCGCCCGTGCCCAGCGTCGGGAAGCCGTCGCCGCCGCCCGCGAGGAAGCTGTTCGTCGCGACGCGGTAGGTGGCGGCCGGGTCGATGGCCGCGCCGTTCAGGCGGATCGAGTCGGTGACGACGCGGTCGGCGCCGGTCCTGGTCAGGTCCAGCGTGTACGTCAGGTTGGCGGACGGCTGGAGGATCTTCGGGGAGGCCGTGTTGGCGCCGCTCACCTGCTCCTTGAGGACCTGGATCAGCTCGGCGCCGGAGAAGTCCTGGAGGTTGACCGTGTTGGCGAACGGCTGGACCGTGAAGCCCTCCGCGTACGTCACCACGCCGTCGCCCTCGGTGCCCTTGGCCGCGTAGGTCAGGCCGGCCCGGACGCCGCCCGGGTTCATCAGCGCGACGTCGGTCTCCGGGTCGAGCTCCTTTCCGTACGCGAGCTGCGCGTCGGCGATCAGGTCGCCCATCGGGGACTCGGTGCCGGTGTTGGGGATGTCGGCGGAGATGTAGCCGATGGGACGGTTGCCGATGGGCGCCGCGAGGGCGTTCCACCTGCCGATCAGGTCGGTCATGTCGGGCGCCTTGGGGACGTCCCGGGTGACCACGTGGTTCGCGGAGGTGACGGCCGTACGGGCGATGTCACCCGTGAAGCGGTCGTAGGTGAGCGTGGTGTCCGTGTAGAGGCGGCCGAAGGACGAGGCCGAGGTGACCGTGCGCGGGTTGCCCGCCGGGTCGTCGATCGTGCACACGTACGCGTTGTGGGTGTGGCCGGTGACCAGCGCGTCCACCTGCGGCGTGACGTTCTTCGCGATGTCCACGATCGGACCGGAAACGCCGTCGCCGGCGCCCGGGGAGTCGCAGTCGTAGTTGTACGCCGACGAGGCCGGGAAGCCGCCCTCGTGGACCAGCGCGACGATCGACTTCACGCCCTGCTTCTGGAGCACCTTGGCGTACTTGTTGATCGTCTCGACCTCGTCCTTGAAGGTGAGGCCCTTGACGCCCTCGGCGGAGACGATGTTCGGGGTGCCCTCCAGGGTCACTCCGATGAAGCCGATCTTGACGTCCTTCTTCTTCCACACCCAGTACGGCTTGAGGATCGGCTTGCCGGTGTCCTCGCCCAGCACGTTCGCGGCGAGGTACGGGAAGTCGGCGCCCGCGAACTCCTCGTCCGTGTAGCAGCCCTCGACCGGGTGGCAGCCGCCGTTCTGGAGCCGGGCCAGTTCGCGCGCGCCCTCGTCGAACTCGTGGTTGCCGACCGCGCTGACGTCGAGGTCGAGGCCGTTGAGCGCCTCGATGGTGGGCTCGTCGTGGAAGAGGCCCGACAGCAGCGGGGAGGCGCCGACCATGTCGCCGCCGGCCGCGGTGATCGAGTACTTGTTGCCCTCGCGCGCCTGGCGCAGGTGGGTGGCGAGGTACTCGACGCCGCCCGCGTCGACGGTGCGGGTGGTGCCGTCCTCGTGCAGCTCGGTGACGCGGCCGGAGGAGCCGGACGGAGGCTCGAGGTTGCCGTGCAGGTCGTTGAAGGACAGCAGCTGCACGTCCTGGTAGCGGCTCCAGCCGCCGCCCTTGGTGTCGTCGGCGGCCGTCCCGGCGGTTGCGGGCAGCGCGGCGGCCAGGGCGCCGACGGTCGCGATCCCCGCGGCCACCGCGAGGACGCGGGTCGTGCGGCGTCGGCGGTGGACGCGCGGCTGAGGTGTGGCAGGCATGTGCCCCCCTGTGGGTGTGCTGAGGTTCTGTGACGTGGCTTGGCTCCGTCCGGGCGCAGCCTAAAGTCAACGCGCGTAGCGCGACAGGGGTATCCGGGTTACATCATGGTTTCCCTTTGCCCCCGCGCCGCACCCCCTGCCCTTTACCCTCGATCACATGACCAGCGACGACATCGCACGGCCGGGCCATGCCCGCTCACTCCAGACCCTCACCGCCCTTTCCCCGGAGCAGATCGAGGCGGTTCTCGGACTGCTCGCCGAGGCAGCGCGCGCCGACGGCCGGCAGGCGGTGTCCGAACAGGGCCGGCTCCAGCTGAGCGGCGGCGAGCGCGAGGGCGTCTCCCACCTGCTGCTCTCCGAGGACGGCGAACTCGTCGGGTACGCCCAGCTGGAGGACACCGACCCGGTCGAGGCGCCCGCCGCCGAACTGGTCGTCCACCCCGCGCACCGCGGGCACGGGCACGGACGCGCCCTGGGCGCCGCCCTGCTGGCGGCCACCGGCAAGCGGCTGCGGGTGTGGGCGCACGGCGGCCACTCCGCCGCCCGGCACCTCGCCCAGGTCCTCGGCCTCACCCTCTTCCGCGAACTGCGCCAGATGCGCCGCCCGCTGACCGGCCTCGACCTGCCGGAGCCGGTGCTGCCCGAGGGCGTGACCGTCCGCACCTTCGTGGCCGGGCAGGACGACGCCGAGTGGCTCGCCGTCAACGCCGCGGCCTTCGCGCACCACCCGGAGCAGGGCTCGCTGACCCAGCGGGACCTGGACGACCGCAAGGCCCAGCCGTGGTTCGACCCGGCCGGGTTCTTCCTCGCCTTCCGCGACGGCGAACTCATCGGCTTCCACTGGACGAAGGTGCACGCCGAGGAGCAGCTCGGCGAGGTGTACGTCGTCGGGGTCGCGCCCGCCGCGCAGGGGCTCGGCCTCGGCAAGGCCCTCACCACGATCGGGCTGCGCCATCTCGCCGCCCAGACGCTGCCGACGGCGATGCTGTACGTCGACGCGGACAACAAGGCGGCGGTGGCGGTGTACGAGCGGCTCGGGTTCCGGACGTACGAGACGGACCTGATGTACCGCAGCGAGACGTGAGGCACCGCGGCGGGACGTGAGACAAGTCCCCGTACACCCGTCGGAAGCGGGTGGCCGGCGACGGACGAGGGGGCGGCGATCTTGACGCCGCCCCTTCCTTGCACCACCCTTTCACTACTTGATTAGTGAAAGGGTGGTGGTCCGGGTGGTCGCGTACCGCATCGACCGGCGCAGCGGCGTCGCCACCTACGTGCAGATCGTCCAGCAGACCAAACAGGCCCTGCGCCTCGGTCTGCTGCAACCCGGCGACAAGCTGCCCACGGCCCGCGAGGTCGTGGAGGCCACCGCCGTCAACCCGAACACCGTGCTGAAGGCCTACCGCGAACTGGAACGCGAGGGCCTGGTCGAGGCCCGCCGCGGCCTCGGCACCTTCGTCCGCAGAACGCTGGGCGCCGCCGCCGCGGACTCCCCGCTGCGCGAGGCGCTGCACACCGACCTGCGGGCCTGGGCCGACCGCGCCCGGCAGGCCGGCCTGGACCGGGACGACGTGACCGCGCTCTTCACCTCCGTACTGGACGAGCGCTTCCAGGGGAACCCGGCATGACCGACACCGCCCTCGATGCGGCTGACCTGGGCAGCAGATTCGGCCGGCGCGGCCGGCGCCCCGCCCTGGACGGCTGCGCCTTCGCCCTCCCCGCCGCCCGCGTCCGCGCCCTGGTCGGCCCGAACGGCGCCGGGAAGTCCACCCCGCTCGCCCCCCACCGAGGGCGCACCGAGGGCGCCGTCACCGTTCTCGGCACGACCCCGGCGGCGGCCCGCGAGCGCCTCGCGTACGCCGCCCAGGGCAAGCCCCAGCACCCGCAGCTCAGCGTTGCCGGCGGGGAATCGTCCTGGCCCTGACGGCGGCGCTCCTTTTGCTGCACCGCGCCACGGGCGGCCGTGCCTGACGACGGCGGCGGCGGTGGGGAGGCGGCCCCTCCGGTCCGGCCATTTCCGCCCCCATGACACGCCCCTCCCCGCCGCCCCGCGCCCTGTCCCCGCCCGCCGCCTTCCGCCTGCTCCGCCGCCGTACCGGCTGATTTGCCGCTCACCGGCAACCCCGGCGGGCCGTGCCCCGCTATCCCGCACGTCATGTCGCCGTAACCATTGATTCAGACTGGCTTGCGACGCTCGGCCAATGACTCCCGCCGTGCCCGAGCCTTCGCGGCCCCCCACCGAGGGCGCCGAGTGGAACGGAGCCGCCGTGCTCCCGCCCGCCCGCTCCGACGCGCCTGTATCGCTCCCGGCGCGGAACAATGGAGCCATGAGCCAGAACGCCGAGGCAGACGCCACGAAGGTCCAGCACCACCAGCCCTCCGTGGGCTCCATAGCCGCCCACCGCCCGCACACGGTCTCGGCCACCGTCTCCGACCTCGAACCGGACATCGACGCCGACCTCGACGCGTACGAGGAGGCCGACCACCCCGGCGAGCCGCTGCCGCAGGGCCGGTTCCTGGACCGGGAGCGCAGCTGGCTCGCGTTCAACGAGCGCGTCCTGGAGCTCGCCGAGGACCCCAACACGCCCCTGCTGGAGCGCGCCAACTTCCTGGCGATCTTCGCCAGCAACCTGGACGAGTTCTTCATGGTCCGGGTGGCCGGACTCAAGCGCCGCATCGCCACCGGCGTCGCCACCCGCTCCGCCTCCGGCCTCCAGCCCACCCAGGTGCTGGAGATGATCTGGGCCCGCTCCCGCGAGCTGATGGCCCGGCACGCCGCCTGCTTCCACGAGGACGTCGCCCCCGCCCTCGCCGACGAGGGCATCAACCTGGTCCGCTGGAGCGAGCTGACGGACAAGGAGCAGGCCCGCCTGTTCACCCTGTTCCGGCACCAGATCTTCCCCGTCCTCACCCCCCTCGCCGTCGACCCGGCGCACCCCTTCCCGTACATCTCCGGCCTCTCCCTCAACCTGGCCGTGGTGGTGCGCAACCCCGTCAGCGGCCACCGGCACTTCGCCCGCGTCAAGGTCCCCCCGCTGCTCTCCCGCTTCCTGGAGAGCTCCCCGGGCCGGTACGTCCCCATCGAGGACGTCATCGCCGCGCACCTGGAGGAGCTGTTCCCGGGCATGGAGGTGCTGGAGCACCACGCCTTCCGCATCACCCGCAACGAGGACCTGGAGGTGGAGGAGGACGACGCCGAGAACCTCCTCCAGGCCCTGGAGAAGGAGCTGATGCGCCGCCGCTTCGGGCCGCCGGTGCGGCTGGAGGTCGAGGAGTCCATCGACCGCGAGGTGCTCGACCTGCTGGTGCGGGAGCTGAAGATCACCGAGGCCGAGGTGTACCCGCTGCCCGGCCCCCTGGACCTCACCGGCCTCTTCCGCATCCACGGCCTGGACCGGCCTGAGCTGAAGTACCAGAAGTTCGTCGCCGGCACCCACCGCGACCTCGCCGAGGTCGAGTCGGCCTCCGCGCCCGACATCTTCGCCGCCCTGCGCACCCGGGACGTGCTGCTGCACCACCCCTACGACTCCTTCTCCACCTCCGTGCAGGCGTTCCTGGAGCAGGCCGCGGCCGACCCGGACGTCCTCGCCATCAAGCAGACCCTGTACCGGACCTCGGGCGACTCCCCCATCGTGGACGCGCTGATCGACGCCGCCGAGTCCGGCAAGCAGGTCCTCGTCCTGGTGGAGATCAAGGCCCGCTTCGACGAGCACGCCAACATCAAGTGGGCGCGCAAGCTGGAGGAGGCCGGCTGCCACGTCGTCTACGGCCTGGTCGGCCTGAAGACGCACTGCAAGCTGTCGCTGGTGGTCCGTCAGGAGGGCGACACGCTACGGCGCTACAGCCACGTCGGCACCGGCAACTACCACCCCAAGACGGCCCGCCTGTACGAGGACCTCGGCCTGCTCACCGCCGACCCGCAGGTGGGCGCCGACCTGTCCGACCTGTTCAACCGGCTCTCCGGCTACTCCCGCCGGGAGACCTACCGCCGGCTGCTGGTCGCCCCCAAGTCCCTGCGCGACGGCCTGATCTCACGCATCGACAGGGAGATCCAGCACCACCGCTCCGGCCGCCCCGCCTACGTCCGCATCAAGGTCAACTCGATGGTGGACGAGGCGATCATCGACGCCCTGTACCGGGCGTCCCAGGCGGGCGTGGCCATTGACGTCTGGGTGCGCGGCATCTGCGCGGTGCGTCCCGGCGTGACCGGCCTGTCGGAGAACATACGGGTCCGCTCGATACTCGGCCGCTTCCTCGAACACTCCCGCGTGTTCGCCTTCTGCAACGGCGGCGAACCGGAAGTGTGGATCGGCAGCGCCGACATGATGCACCGCAACCTCGACCGCCGCATCGAGGCCCTCGTCCGCGTCGTGGACCCGGCGCACCGCGCCACGCTCAACCGGCTTCTGGAGACCGGCATGTCGGACTCCACTGCCTCCTGGCACCTGGGCCCGGACGGCGAATGGACCCGGCACGCGGTGGACGGGGACGGCGGGCCCCTGCGGAACATCCAGGAGATGCTCATAGACGCCCGGAGGCGCCGGCGTGGCACAGCAACACCTTGACCCCACCGACCCCCTGGCGGGCCCGGTGACCGGTGAGGCCCTGGCGGGCTATCTGCGGGCGCAGGCCACGGAGTTCCTCCGCGCCCTGCGCCAGCACCGGGAGACCGGGGGCGGCGGGGCCGCCCACCACAACGGCACGGACGAGACGGTCGACGCGGCGCGCGCACTGCGCCGCTCGGCCCGCCGGATCAGCGCCAGCCTGCACACCTTCCGGCCGCTGCTGGACGCCGACTGGGCCGAGGGCATGCGCCCCGAACTGGCCTGGCTGTCCGGCACGCTGGCCCTGGAGCACGCGTGCGCGGCCCGGCTGGAACGCCTGCTGCAGGCGCTGCACCGGCTGTCGGGCTCGGCGCCCTTCCCGGCGCAGGCCACGCTGCCCGCGTCCGGCCGGACCCGGGTCGCCGTGGCCGAGGAGACCGCTCCCGCGGCTCGGACGGCGACCGCACCGGAGCGCGGCAACCTCACCGTGGGCGCCGCGAAGGCGGGCGCGCTGCTGGAGCGCCAGCTGACCCTGGCCCGGACACGCGCCCACTCCAGCGCCCTCCAGGCGCTCGGCTCCAGCCGCTTCCACGCCGTCGCCGACAAGGTCGCCTTACTGGCCAGCGAGGTGCCGCTCACCCCGGCCGCGGTCACCGCCGACCTGGGCCCGCACGCCGCGGCGGCCGAGGAGCGGCTCACCGACGCGGTCGCCGCGCTGCCGCTGGTCACCGCGGGCAACCCGTACAACGCCGAGGCCCTGATCCACGGGCTGTCCCCGGAGGCGGCCCCGCATCCGCAGGACGCGCCCTGGCACCAGGTCCGGCTGCTGCTGCGCCTGCACCGCTACGCCCGCGAGGTGATCGAGGGGCAGGACGCGCCCGTCGACGTGCGCCTGCTGGCGGCGGGACAGGCCCTCAACCGGCACCGCGACGCCTCCGAGGCGGCAGCGGCGGCGGCAGCGGCGGCCCGCACCCCGCGCATCGCCCCCGCGACGGCGTACGCCCTCGGCGTCCTGCACGCCGACCAGCGGCACGAGGTGGAGGCGGCGCGGTTCGCGTTCCAGCAGTCGTGGCAGAAGCAGACGGTGGGCACGCCCTGACCGCGGCGAAAGGACGGTGACCGAACCCATGACCGACGAGGAGCAGCCCGTACTGGCGGCGGGCTGCGTGCTGTGGCGCCGCTCCCCCGCCGACGGCGGGCTGGAGCTGTGCGTGGTCCACCGTCCGAAGTACGACGACTGGTCCCACCCCAAGGGCAAGCTGAACCCCGGCGAGGACGCGCTGGCCGGGGCGCTGCGGGAGGTCGAGGAGGAGACCGGCTACACCGCGGCGCCCGGCCCCGAGCTGCCCACGGTCCACTACCTCACGGGCGGCCGGCCCAAGCAGGTGCGCTACTGGGCGGCCGAGGCGGTCTCCGGCGGCTTCACCCCGAACTCGGAGGTGGACCGCATCCTGTGGCTGCCGCCCGCGGCGGCCCGCGACCGCCTCACCCAGCCGCGCGACCGCGAACTGGTGGACGAACTCCTGACGGCGCGGCGCCACCCGAGCCGCTAGTCGGGACTCCCCGCGTGCCCGGCCGCGTCGGTGCGCGCCTGACTGCGCGCCCGGCGGGCGGGCCCCCGCCATCCACAGCTGCACCGCGCGATGCAGAACGACCCCTGCTCGACCATGGTGGTCCGGTGCTCCACCTGTTCCCCACCCGGGACGAAACGCTCCTGCTGCGTCACGCCGACAACGTTACCCACCCCAGGTGAACAACAGGATCCCCGTGCCCCCCGCGCCGCGCGTGACGGTGCAACCTACCGGTCGTTAACCGACACGAAGGGGGCCCGAGACGGACGGACGGCTGGGGGTAGGCAGGCGATGGCGGAGCGGCAGCACGGCAGGGCGGGCGGAACGGTCCTCACGGCGGGACTGATCGCCTGCCTGTGCCTCGGCGGCTCCGGCTGCCAGAACACCGGCGCGGCGGCGGACGACGCCCGCCCCGCCGACCCGGTGCGCACCCTGCACCGGGCCGCCGACGCCCTCGAGGAGGCCGGCAGCTCCCGGGCCCGCACATCGATGGAGATGGCCACCGGCGGCACCCGTGTGACCATCCACGGCGAGGGCGTCTACGACTTCGCCCAGCGGCGCGGCCGGCTCACGCTGCTGCTCCCGCAGGACCCGGCGGGCACCGCGCACCGCCCGATCACCGAGCTGCTCACCCCCGGCGCCCTGTTCATGAAGAACCGCGGCGCGGGCGTCCCGGCGGACAAATGGGTCCGCGTCGACACGGCCACCCTGTCCGACGGCAATCTGGTCACCGGCGGGGCCACCGACCCGTTCACCGCGGCGGAGGTGCTGCGCGGCACCCACACCGCGACCTACGTCGGCACCACCAGGCTCGACGGCACGGAAGTGCGCCACTACCGGGGCACGGCGAACCTCTCCCGCGCGGCGAAGCACGCCTCCACGGACGGCCGTGCCCCGCTGACGGCGGCGGCGAAAGGGTTCGCCACGGCCGAGGTCCCCTTCGACGTCTTCCTCGACACCGAGGGCCGCATCCGCAAGCTGGAACACCGCTTCAGTTTCGTCAACGGCAGCAGCAGAAACAGCGTGGCGGTCTCCTCCACCACGTTCCTCTACGACTTCGGCGCCCCGGCCGACGTGACGCTGCCGCCCTCCGAGCACATCTACGCGGGCCGCATCGCCGAGAAGTGACCGGCTGGAACTAGCCCGTCCGTGCCATGCGCGGTGCGCGGGCCGCTCCCTACTCTAGGAAGCCGGTGACGGCAGGGATGAGGTGACGCACGTGGCTCCGGTCGGCGGTACGGCAGTTCAGGACCACGTGGCCCTCGCCGAGATAGAACTGTGCGGCGAGCTGATCATCGCCGCCTCCGCCGCGAAGGACCGCCTCAGCCTGGAGAGCATCGACGAGGTCCTCCGCGTGGCCGAGGAACGCGACCGCCCCCGGCCCTGACCGCTCAGGTCCGCAGCAGCCGCCCGATGGCCTTGGTGGCCTCTTCCACCTTCGCGTCGACCTCGTCCCCGCCCTTGACCGCGGCGTCCGCGACGCAGTGCCGCAGATGCTCCTCCAGAAGCTGCAGCGCGAAGGACTGCAGAGCCTTGGTCGAAGCTGACACCTGGGTGAGTATGTCAATACAGTAGACATCCTCTTCGACCATCCGCTGCAGCCCCCGGATCTGCCCCTCGATCCGCCGCAGCCGCTTCAGATGCTCGTCCTTCTGCTTGTGATACCCGTGCACCGCCTGGTCCGCGGCCTCCGCTCCGGCCTCGATGGCAGTCATCGCACCCTCCAGACATATACCCCCAGAGGGTATATGGTAGCGAACTTTCCTGGGTATAGCCCTCTTGGCCACTGTCCGGAACCCGACCCCGTGCCGAACGCGGAATTTCATGGGCGACACTGGACGACGGCCCCTTAGCCGTGGCCGGATGATGCGCCTAGCATCAGCCTGACCGAAACCGAAGCACCCCGAGGACCCCACGTGCGCTTTCGTCTGACCCCCAGGGAGACGAGCTTCTATGACATGTTCGCCGCATCCGCGGACAACATCGTCACGGGCTCGAAACTCCTGATGGAACTGCTCGGGGCGGACGCTTCCGCCCGGGCCGAGATCGCAGAGCGTATGCGGGCAGCCGAACACGCCGGTGACGACGCCACGCACGCGATCTTCCACCAGTTGAACTCCTCGTTCATCACGCCCTTCGACCGCGAGGACATCTACACCCTCGCGTCCTCCCTCGACGACATCATGGACTTCATGGAAGAGGCCGTCGACCTCGTCGTCCTCTACAACATCGAGGAACTGCCCAAGGGCGTCGAACAGCAGATCGAGGTCCTGGCCCGCGCGGCCGAGCTGACGGCCGAGGCCATGCCGCACCTGCGCACCCTGGACAACCTCACCGAGTACTGGATCGAGGTCAACCGCCTGGAGAACCAGGCCGACCAGATCCACCGCAAGCTCCTCGCCCACCTCTTCAACGGCAAGTACGACGCGATCGAGGTCCTCAAGCTCAAGCAGATCGTGGACGTCCTGGAAGAGGCGGCCGACGCCTTCGAGCACGTGGCGAACACGGTGGAGACCATCGCCGTCAAGGAGTCCTGACCCGTACATGGACACCTTCGCCCTGGTCGTGACCATCATGGTCGCCCTGTTCTTCACCTACACCAACGGCTTCCACGACTCGGCCAACGCGATCGCCACCTCCGTGTCGACCCGCGCCCTGACCCCCCGCGCCGCCCTCGCCATGGCCGCCGTCATGAACCTGATCGGCGCCTTCCTCGGCAGCGGCGTGGCCAAAACGGTCAGCGAGGGCCTGATCGAGACCCCCGAGGGCTCGACGGGCATGGGCATCCTCTTCGCCGCGCTCCTCGGCGCGATCACCTGGAACCTCATCACCTGGTACTTCGGCCTGCCCTCCTCGTCCTCCCACGCCCTGTTCGGCGGCATGGTCGGCGCGGCGCTGGCGGGCGGCACCCAGGTCTACTGGCACGGCGTCTTCCAGAAGGTCATCATCCCCATGTTCGTCTCCCCGATCGTCGGCCTCCTCGCCGGCTACCTGGTGATGACGGCCATCATGTGGATCTTCCGCCGCTCCAACCCGCACAAGGCCAAGCGCGGCTTCCGCATCGCCCAGACGGTCTCCGCCGCCGGCATGGCCCTCGGCCACGGCCTCCAGGACGCCCAGAAGACGATGGGCATCGTCGTCATGGCCCTGGTCATCGCCGACGTGGAGGACTACGGCGACCCCATCCCCATCTGGGTGAAGATCGCCTGCGCCGTCATGCTCTCCCTGGGCACCTACGCGGGCGGCTGGCGCATCATGCGCACCCTGGGCCGCAAGATCATCGAACTCGACCCCCCGCAGGGCTTCGCCGCCGAGACGACGGGCGCGTCGATCATGTTCACCACGGCGTTCCTCTTCAAGGCCCCCATCTCCACGACCCACGTCATCACCTCGGCGATCATGGGCGTGGGCGCGACGAAGCGCCTGAACGCCGTCCGCTGGGGCGTGGCCAAGAACATCGTCCTGGGCTGGTTCATCACGATGCCGGCCGCGGGCCTGGTGGCGGCGGCCGCATTCGGCGTCGTACACCTGGCGTTCCTGTAGCGAGGGCGCCGTCCCGGCAGCCGGAACGCCGGAACACCCGCGTACGGCGGAAAGCCGCACACGGCGCCGCCACACACCCGGCCTTCCCGCAGCCACGATGGCGGGTAGGCCGCGTACGACGCACCCCCCACCCAGCCTTCCCGCAGCCACGATGGCGGGTAGGCCGCGTACGACGCACCCCCCACCCAGCCTTCCCGCAGCCACGATGGCGGGTAGGCCGCGTATGGCGGGAAGGGGACGGGCCGGGGGTGTCCGCCCGCAGCGGTTGGCGCGTCAACACGGGTACCTCTTGCAACAGACCGATTCCGCGCCGTTCCGAGGACGGACACCCCCGGCCCGTCCCCGACGAGGCACCAGGCGACAGCGCCACCGCAACCGAGAACCCACCCCGACAGGCCGCCGCAGGCAGAAAACCGCACCCGCACCCCGACACGGCGGACCCCCACCCGCGAACCCGGCGACGACGCAGCCACGCCACCACACCACCCCCACCCCACCCCACACCACACCATCCCGCCCCGCCCGCACCGAAGCCCCCCGGACATGACGGGGGCCCGCCCCCGGGAGCCAGGGGCGGGCCCTTTTCGACCTCGCGGTGGCACCGCCATGCAGCACCGCGAGGAGTCCGTATCGATCAGCCGAACCGGCCCGAGATGTAGTCCTCGGTCGCCTGGACGGACGGGTTGGAGAAGATCCGCTCCGTGTCGTCGATCTCGATGAGCTTGCCCGGCTGCCCCACGGCGGCCAGGTTGAAGAAGGCGGTCCGGTCGGAGACACGCGCCGCCTGCTGCATGTTGTGCGTCACGATGACGATCGTGAACCGCTCCTTCAGCTCGCCGATGAGGTCCTCGATGGCGAGCGTCGAGATCGGGTCGAGCGCGGAGCACGGCTCGTCCATGAGCAGGACGTTCGGCTCCACGGCGATCGCCCGGGCGATGCACAGCCGCTGCTGCTGACCGCCGGAGAGCCCGGAGCCGGGCTTGTTCAGCCGGTCCTTGACCTCGTTCCAGAGGTTCGCGCCCTTGAGCGACTTCTCGACGATGTCGTCCAGCTCGGACTTCTTCTTCGACCCGAGGAGCTTCAGACCCGCGGCGACGTTGTCGTACACGGACATCGTCGGGAACGGGTTCGGCCGCTGGAAGACCATGCCGACCTCACGCCGCACGGACACCGGGTCGATCCCGGCGCCGTACAGGTTCTCGTCGTCGAGCATGACCTTGCCCTCGACCCGGCCACCGGGGGTGACCTCGTGCATGCGGTTGAGGGTCCGCAGGAAGGTGGACTTGCCGCAGCCGGACGGGCCGATGAAGGCCGTCACGGAGCGGGGCTCGATCGTCATCGAGATGTCCTCGATGGCGCGGAACGAACCGTAGTAGGCGCTGAGGCCGCTGACATCAATGCGCTTGGCCATGGAAATCACTGCTTCTTTCGGAAATTCGGTCGCTGAGATGGCCGCGTCAGCGACCGGTCTTCGGAGCCTTCCAGCGCGCGATGCCGCGGGCCAGCAGGTTCAGGATCATCACGAAGGCGATCAGCGTCAGGGACGCCGCCCAGGCACGGTCGAACGCCGGCTCCGCGCCCGCGCTCTGCTGGTACTGCTGGTAGATGTACAGCGGCAGCGAGGCCTGAGCGCCTTCGAACGGGTTGTTGTTGATGAACGGGTTGCCGAAGACCAACAGCAGCACGGGAGCGGTCTCACCGGCGATACGGGCGACCGACAGCATGATGCCGGTGGTGATGCCGCCGATCGCGGTGGGCAGGACGATCTTCAGGATCGTGCGCCACTTGGGCACGCCCAGCGCCAGGGACGCCTCGCGCAGCTCGTTCGGGACGAGCTTGAGCATCTCCTCCGTGGAGCGCACCACGACCGGCATCATCAGGATCGCCAGCGCCAGCGACCCGGCGAAGCCGAAGGGCTGCATCTCGAACATCAGCATGATCGAGAGGATGAACAGACCCGCGACGATCGACGGGATGCCCGTCATGACGTCGACGAAGAAGGTGACCGCACGGGCGAGGTGACCGCGCCCGTACTCGACCAGGTAGATCGCGGTGAGCACACCGATCGGCGCGGCGATCAGGGTGGCGAGGCCGACCTGCTCGAGGCTGCCGATGATGGCGTGGTAGATGCCGCCGCCGACCTCGCGGTCACCGACGACGCCCATCGAGTGGGTGAGGAAGTAGACGTCGAGGACCTTCGTGCCGCGCTCGACGGTCGCCCACACGAGGGAGGCGAGCGGGACGACGGCGATCAGGAAGGAGACCCAGACCAGCGAGGTGGCGACGCGGTCCTTGGCCTGCCGCTTGCCCTCGACGGAGGTGGCGATGGCGAACGTGCCGAGCACGTACAGGATCGCGGCGATCAGACCCCACTGCACCCGGCTGTGCAGCCCGGCGGCGAGTCCGATGCCGATCCCGACGGCGACCGAGCCGGCGGCGATCGCGTACGGCGCCCACTTCGGCAGGGTGGCGCCGCGCAGCGAGCTGGGGCGCTTGTCGGTGAGGACGTGGCTCATGCGTTGGCCCCCGAGTACTCCTTGCGGCGGGCGATGATCGCGCGGGCCGCACCGTTGACCAGCAGGGTGATGACGAACAGGACGAGACCGGAGGCGATCAGCGCGTCGCGACCGAACTCGTCCGCCTCACCGAACTTGGCGGCGATGTTCTGGGCGAAGGTGCCGCCGCCCGCGTCGAGCAGGCTGACCTGGATGTCGAAGCTGGGCGAGAGCACGGTGGCGACGGCCATCGTCTCGCCGAGCGCGCGGCCGAGACCGAGCATCGAGGCGGAGATCACGCCGGAGCGGCCGAAGGGCAGCACCGCCATGCGGATGACCTCCCAGCGCGTGGCGCCGAGGGCCAGGGCCGCCTCCTCGTGCATCTGCGGGACCTGGCGGAAGACCTCGCGGCTCACGTTGGTGATGATCGGCAGGATCATGATCGCGAGCAGGATGCCGACGGTGAGCATCGAGCGCGCCGGGCCCTCTTCCCACGAGAAGATGCCGGTCCAGCCGAAGTACTCGTCGAGCCAGGAGAACAGCCCGTCCATCTGAGGCACGAGGATCAGCGCGCCCCACAGGCCGTACACGATGGACGGCACGGCGGCGAGCAGGTCGATCACGTAGGCGATCGGACCGCCCAGCTTGCGCGGGGCGTAGTGGGTCAGGAACAGGGCGATGGCCACCGAGACGGGGACGGCGATGGCCATGGCGATGATCGAGGAGACCACGGTGCCGAAGGCCAGCACGGCGATGCCGAAGACCGGCGGCTGGCTGCGCGTCTCCCACTCGAAGGTGGTGAGGAAGTTGCCCTCGTTCTCGCTGATGGCGAGGGTCGCCCGGTACGTCAGGAAGACGGCGATCGCGGCCATGACGGCCAGCAGCAGGATGCCCGACCCGCGGGACAGGGCGAGGAAGATCTTGTCACCGGGCCGGGTGGCGCCGCGCGCGGCGGCCTTCTGCTCGGCCACGCTCGGCGTTGGCAGGGGAGGAGGTGTGTCGGTGTGCTGTGTGGTTATGTCCATCGGGTTCTCCGGTCTGCGGAGCCGGACGTGGCGTACGGCTCCTGGCGGCGGTGCACCGGACGGTGTGCGGCCCCGGTCCCCTGCGGTGGGAGCGGGACCGGGGCCGCACACTCAGGTCAGCTCAGGCCCTGGATGGTGGTGCGGACCTTGGCGATGATCTCGTCGGGGATCGGGGCGTAGCCGGCGTCGGCGAGCAGGCCCTGGCCCTCCTCGCTGGCGATGTAGTTGAGGAACGCCTTCGTGGTGGGCAGCGTGTCCGCCTTGTTGCCCTTGTCGCAGACGATCTCGTAGGTGACCAGGGTGATCGGGTACGCGCCCTCGGCCTTGGTCTTGTAGTTGATCTCGAGCGCGAGGTCCTGGCCCTGGCCGACGACCTTGGCGTCCGCGATGGCGGCGGTGGCGGAGTCGGTGGAGGCCTTCACCGGCTCGGCGGCACCCGTGTCGATGGCGACGACGCCCATGCCCTCGGCGTAGGACAGCTCCATGTAGCTGATGGCGCCGGAGACCTGGGAGACCTGCTGGGCGACACCGGAGGAGCCGGACGCCGACTGGCCGCCCTTCGCCTGCCAGGCCTTACCGCCCTCGTACTTCCAGTTCTCGGGGGTGGTGGCGATCAGGTACTTGGTGAAGTTGTCCGTGGTGCCGGACTCGTCCGAGCGGTGGAACGCCTGGATCTTGAGGTCGGGCAGCTCGACGTCGGGGTTGAGCTTCTTGATCGCGGCGTCGTTCCACTTGGTGATCTTGCTGTCGAAGATCTTCGCGATGGTGGGGGCGTCCAGCACCAGGTTGTCGACACCCGGGATGTTGTACGCCAGCGCGATCGGGCCGCCGACCATGGGGAGGTCGATGCCCTGACCGCCCTTGCAGACCTCCTTGGAGGCGGCGATCTCTTCCTCGTCCAGCGCGGAGTCGGAGCCGGCGAAGGCGACCTGGCCCTGCGTGAAGGCGGTGATGCCGGCGCCGGAGCCGCTGCCCTTGTAGTTGATCTGCACGCCCTTGCAGGCAGCGGTGAACTGCTTGACCCAGGCGTCGATCGCGTTCTTCTGCGCGGACGAGCCGTCGGCCAGCAGCTGGCCGGTGGCGCCGTCACACTTGATGGAGCCGGGGGCGGCGGCGCTCGCCGACGACGACTCCCCGTCCTTGGCGCCGGTGTCGTCCGAGCCGCACGCCGTGAGGGCCAGGGCGCCGGAGACGGCGAGAGCACCGAGGGTGAGGGCCCGCCGGTTCATGCGCTGAAGCTTCACTTTCGGGAGTTCCTTCCAGGAGCCGCCGTCCTGAATCCGGCGGCGTGCGAGGTCTGGTCGACGCGGACGCAACGGGAATTGCGCTCGTCATCAGGTAAGGCCGAAATTAGGCAGATCAGGTGAAGCCACCTATGGCCGTAAGTGAACGGAGGGTGAACCCCTGTGGTCGGTGTGGTTAGGTCACGGAATGCTTACGGGGAGAGCACGCAGAGGTTCCGGTCCAAGGCCCGCCCGGCCGGATCACCTACCGCCTGGCCCAACCGGAACCGGGTGACGGATTTCCGCCCCTACAGCCTGCGACCGAACCTCCGTCCCCAAGCGGACCAGCCGCCCTGGGGCCCCGCAACCAAAACCGCCGTAAACCGCCGCACGGGTACCCGGACAGCCGCCGTCGCACCACCGGCCCGACCCGGTCACCGCGCCGGCCTGCGACCGGACCGCCACCCGGTCCGGGAAGCCGCCCCGCCCGACCAGCGGACCGCCACTCGAAGCAGAGGCCACCCCGCCCGACCACCGGACCGGAAGCCCTCCGCAACGGGCGAGGCAGGCACGCTCCTGGGCGACCGTCAGGCGGCCAAGTCCCTCTCCTCCGGCCCCGTGGCCTCCGTGCGCGCCCCCGGGATCCGGGCCTCCCGGCTCGCCACGGACGAACGCCGGCGGATCAGCCGCCCCGCCCGCGGTGACCGCTCGACCGCCTTGGCGACCGGCGTGAGCAGCGCCATGGCGAGCGGCGAGAGCAGCAGCGCGACCGCCGTGCCGAGGGCGAAGCCGCCGATCACGTCCGTCGGGTAGTGCACGCCCATGTAGACCCGGCAGAACCCTTCGAGCAGGGCCAGGCCTATGCCGACGAGCCCGAACGTCCGGTGGGCGACGAAGAGTCCGACCCCGAGGGCCATGGCGATGGTCGCGTGGTCGCTGACGAAGGAGAAGTCGGTCTTCCCGCCGATCAGCACGTCGAGCCCGTGATGACTCCGGAAGGGCCGGGGCCGCTCGACGAACCCGCGTATCGGCACGTTCACCAGCACCGCGACGCCCGCGGCCAGCGGCGCCCAGACCAGCGCGGCCACGGACCCGGCCGCCTCCTCACCGCCCCGCCGCCGCACGGTCCACCAGCAGCCCAGCACCAGCAGCACCAGCGCCACCAGCAGCCCGTACTCGCCGACATGGGCCACGACCCGGTCGAACCAGCCCGGCGCGTCCTTGGCCAGGCCGTTGATGTCGTACAGCAACTCGACGTCGGGGTTCGACCCGGATTGCGCGAGTCCAGCCATGGTGCAGCGGCCCCTTCGTCGTCGTCTCGCCGGCACACGTCTGCGTGTGCCGTCCGCCACCCCCGTGGTCCTCGTGGAGCCGCGCTCGTCGGCCCGTTCACTCGGCTACGTCACCAGGAACGCACGACCACGGTCCCCGCGTTCCGCATTCCACGGAATGATCACGCAGACGTTATCGAAGAGAGATACATCGTCGCAGCTCAGGGCTGTGGTTCACGATCGGTGAAGGGCGATTTCACACCCTCGTGGGGAGCGCTTTTGCGCCATCTTCGGTGACCCGCGTGGCCCCGAAGTAGTCCGGGGTGTCGATGGGCGTGAACCGGATCACCGCACCCGTCCGCGGCGCGTCGATCATGTACCCGCCGCCGACGTAGATCCCCACGTGCCGGATGGCCCGGGAGTTGGTCAGATCGTCAGAGAAGAACACCAGGTCCCCCGGCAACAGCTCCTCGCGCGAGGGATGCGGCCCGGCGTTGTACTGATCGTTGGCGACACGCGGCAGCGTGATCCCCACACTCTCGTACGCCGCCTTGGTCAGCCCGGAGCAGTCGAACCGCCCGCCGTGCTCGGGCGTGCCGTTGCCGCCCCACAGATACGGGGTCCCCAGCTTCTTCTGCGCGAAGTGGATCGCCCCGGCGGCCTGCTCGGACGGGTCCACCCGCCCGACGGGAGCGGCGAAGCTCTCCTGGAGCGTCGTGATCGTCTTGACGTAGTTCTGCGTCTCCCGGTACGGCGGCACGCCCCCGTACCTGATCACCGCGTACGCGCCCGCGTTGTACGCCGCGAGCATGTTGTGCGTGGGATCGCCGGGGACGTCCTTGACGTACTTCGCCAGCTCGCAGTCGTAGGACGCCGCCGACGGAATGGCGTCCTTCGGGTCCCACACGTCGCGGTCGCCGTCGCCGTCGCCGTCGACGCCGTGCGTGGCCCAGGTCCCGGGAATGAACTGAGCGATCCCCTGCGCCTGCGCCGGGCTCTGGGCCCGCGGGTTGAAGCCGCTCTCCTGGTACAGCTGCGCGGCGAGCAGCGCGGGGTTGATGGCCGGGCACAGATTCCCCCACCGCTGCACGAGCGTCTGGTACGCCGCCGGCACCGACCCCTTGGCCAGCGTCCGGCTCGCTCCGCCCGCACCGCCCGCCACGTTCCCCGCGACGACGTAGACCCCGACGACCAGCACCATCACGAACGCGACCCCGCCCCCGAGGGCGGCGCCCGCCACGATCCAGGCCTTACGCACCGTCAACCGCCCCTCACTGCCCGGGAGTCCGCCCACGTCAGTGTAGAGGGTGGGGCTAGCCTTTACCCGGCAGCGAGAAAAGGCTCAACGACGGAACCACACAGCAGGTTCCGCTTCCACCTCGTTGCCCGGCGCAACCTGCCGTGATACACAGAGTGACGATGTGAGGTATTCGTACGAAACCCGCCACGCAATGACGTCAAGTCGACATACGACGGCGGCATTGTCGGCGAGAATGAGGCCTGACCTCTGCGCACGGCAGGGGGACTGCGGAACTACCCAACAGGGGCGGTGACTTACATGCTCTTTGCGGCCGACGAGGGAGACATCAACACCATCATCGGCGGGATCGCTCCGGACTGGGGCCCCTTCGGCAGCCTGGGCACCGAGGCCAAGGTGATGATCGAGGTGGTGATGGCCGTCGCCATCCTCATCTGCCTGGGGATCGCCATCTGGGGCGCCGCCAAACAGCGGATCGGCGCGACGGCCCTGCGGGACACGTTCAGCGCCGAGCAGGGCAAGGGCCTCATCATCGCCGGGCTGACGGGCGTGTTCATCATCGGCTCGCTCGGCACCCTCTTCACCATCGTGTACGGCATGGCCGTGTAACCGCCTCCAGCCCGCTCCGGGCGCGCCCGGTCCCACCCGTCCACCCGCCCGTCGTGCCCCACCGGCTGAGGTTGCGTTTCCCTGATGTCCAGTCACCACACCGCGCCCGCACGGCAGCCGGCCCGGCTACCGTCGTACTTCCACGCGTCGTACAACGTCGAGGGGGCGTACGCGGCATGAGTCTCGGGGACGAGCCAGGACCCTCCGGCGGTTACGGAGGATCGGGCCACACGCGCACCCACCTGCCGGACACGGGCGGCGACCCACGCCGACCCGCCCGTTCGTCGTCCCGCAGCCTGGTCACGGTGGTCGGCGTGGTCGTCCTCCTCGTCGCCGCGATCGCCTTCGCGAACCGCGGCGACGACGACACGACCACGAACACCCCGGCCACGGACAAGCCGGCCCCGGCTGCCACGGCAGCGACGGGCGAACGTCCGGTGGGCACGGGAGGCGAGGGCATCCCGACGGGGTTCGCGCATGACGAGCAGGGGGCGCAGAGTGCGGCGGCGAACTATGCCTCCCTGCTGGGCTCCGACGGCATGTTCAACACAACCAGGCGGCACGAGATCGTTCAGGCGATCGCCGATCCCAGTGCCGTGAACAGACTTCAGTCAGGCTTCGACGCGGACTATTCGGCGGACTTCCTGAAGTCGATCGGTCTGAATGACGACGGCAGCGCGCCGAAGGACACCACGTTCGTCAACCGCACGATGCCGGCCGGCACCAAAGTCACGTCCTACGACGCGGGAGCGGCAACCGTCGAGGTGTGGTGCACCGGCCTCTTCGGGCTCGCAGGCGATGGCTCGACGAAGCCCGTCACTAGCGGGTGGTTCACGGTGACCATGAAGCTGCGATGGAACGGCGACTGGAAGGTCCTGGAGACCAGCCAGAAGACCGGCCCGACACCCGTCAACGGGGACAATCCCGTTTCCGGTGCCGACGAGATCGGCAAGGCGGTCAACGAGTTCGGAGGGTTCACGTATGCCCGGTAGCTGGCACCACCTGCTCAAGCTGACCGGCTTCGTGGCCGCCGCTCAGGCAGCTGCCCTGATGCTGGCCGCACGGGCCGTCGCGGCACCCACCCCCAGTCCCACGCCAACGCCGAGCCCGACGGACAGCAGCGATCCTTGCGCGCTCATCGCCGGCCCCGCCAAGGACTACTGCGAACGAGGCTCCCGCACCAAAGACGGCGACAACCGCACCCTCACCGACCCCACCTCCACCCTCGACCCCCTCTCCTCCCTCGCCCAGGGCTGCGCCGACGCCGCCGCCTGGACCGTCGACCAGCTCGCCAAGGCCGTCGACGACTTCGCGGACGTCGACTTCACCAACCCCACGTTCCTCCAGCAGTACGCCGTCGTCTTCGCCGCCTCCACCGTGCTCACGCTCCTGCTGTGGCTGCTGGCCGTGGCCAAGCGGGCCGTCCGCGGCGTGCCGCTGAGCACCGCCATCGGCGAGGCCATCGGCTTCCTCTGGCTCACCGTCCTCGCCTCCGCCTTCACCCCCCTGATCCTCTACACCGTCGTCTCGGCGACCGACGGCATCAGCGAGGTCCTCGCCAAGAGCACCGGCGACCAGACCGACACCTTCTTCGGCAACTTCTCCGCCGCCCTGGAGAAGGGCGACGACATCGGCGGCGGCCCGATCATGCTGATCGTCGTGTCGCTGGTGTCGATCCTCGCCGCCGGCGTCCTCTGGCTGGAACTGGTCATCCGCGCCGCCCTGCTCTACGTCGGCGCCCTCCTCGGGACCGTCGTCTACGCGGGCCTGGTCGACAAGAACCTCTGGGGTCACGTCCGCCGCTGGGCCGGCATCATGATCGCCGTCATCCTGGTCAAGCCGGTCATCGTGATCGTCCTCGGCCTCGCCGGCGCGCTCTCCGCAGACGACGGCCCCGACGCCTTCTCCGCCGTCGTCTCCGGCCTCGCGATCATCCTGCTCGCCATCTTCGCGTCCGCGATGATCTACCGCTTCGTCCCCGGCTTCGGCGACGAGATCGCGAACTCCCGCAACAACCGCATCATGCAGGGCGCCGAGGGCAAGGCCGCCGCCGTCATCAGCTCCCCCGCCACCCTCGTCGCCCAGGGCATCAAGACCCACAGCACCCGGGCCGACAACAACGGCGGCGGCGCGCCCCGCCCCGCCAACCAGGCCTCCGGCGGCGTCGCCGCGCACAGCTCGCGCGCCTCGAACGCGGGCGGCGGCACGGTCCCCTCCGCCGCCCCCGCACCGCGCTCCCCGAGCCCGGTGAACTCCCCGCACGCCGGCAACACCCGCAACAGCAGTACCAACCGCACGGGAGGTGAAGGGCGTTGACGACCGAGTCCCATCTGTCCCATCCGGTCACGCCCCGCCGTACGTATCTCATCGGCCGCGCCCGGCCGAACGCGATCATCGGCCGCAACCGCGAGACCGGTGAGATCGCGCTGATCATCGTGGGCGCGTTCCTGGGGATGATGTGCGGGCTCCTCGTCCCGGTTCTCACCCTGCGCATCGCCCTGCTGATGGGCTTCCCGATGATCGCGCTGGCCGCGGTCTACGTGCCGTACAAGCACCGCACGTTCTACCGCTGGTTCGAGATCAACCGCAGCTACAAGCGCACCGTCCGCAGCGGCGCCACCTACCGCTCCGCCGCCATGGAGGCCGGCACCCGGCTCGACGGCCAGGAGATCGAGGTCGGCCCCCCGCCGGGCATCGGCCGGATCACCTGGCTCGCCGCGCCGTTCGGCCCCGACGAGATCGCCGTCCTGCTGCACGCCGACCGCAAGACCGTCACCGCCGCCATCGAGATCGAGGGCCCCGGCGTCGGCCTGCGCGACTCCGAGGACCAGGAAGCCCTGGTCGACCGCTTCGGCACCCTGCTCAAGCACGTGGCCAACGGCGACGGTTTCGTCACCCGCATCCAGATGCTCGCCCGCACCCTGCCCGCCGACCCCGACGCCCACGCCAAGGACGTCGCCGTCCGCGGCAACGACCGCGCCCCGGTCTGGCTCCAGGAGTCGTACGACCAGCTGCAGTCCATGGTGTCCACCAGCAGCGAGCAGCACCGCGCCTACCTCGTCGCCTGCATGCACTACACCCGCGAGCTGGCCGCCGAGGCCGTCGCCATGGCCCGCGCCGCCCGCCCCCGCGGCGGCAAGGTCGACCGCGACGCCGGCCTCGCCGTCGTCATGGCCCGCGAGCTGACCGACATCTGCTCCCGGCTCCAGGAGGCCGACATCCGCGTGCGCCAGCCGCTCGGCCAGGGCCGGCTCGCCTCGCTGATCCACTCCATGTACGACCCGGACCACCCCATCGACCACATCCAGGCGATGACCAAGCGCAACGCCTGGCCGGCCGAGCTGGACGCCATGGAGCCGACGTACCTCCAGGCCAAGACCCGCGAGTCCTCCACCCGCGCCCCCTGGTGCCACGCCACCGCCTGGGTGAAGGAGTGGCCGATGACCCCCGTCGGCGTCAACTTCCTGGCCCCGCTCCTCGTCCACACCCCCGACGTGATCCGCACGGTCGCCGTCACGATGGACCTCGAACCCACCGAGGTCGCCATCGAGCGCATGCTCACCGAGAAGACCAACGACGAGGCCGAGGCGTCCCGCGCCGCCAAGATGAACCGCACCGTCGACCCGCGCGACATCGCCGCCCACTCCCGACTCGACCAGCGCGGCGAGGACCTCGCCAGCGGCGCGGCCGGCGTGAACCTGGTCGGCTACATCACCGTCTCCTCCCGCTCCCCGGAGGCGCTGGCCCGCGACAAGCGCACCATCCGGGCCTCGGCCGGAAAGTCGTATCTGAAGCTGGAGTGGTGCGACCGCGAGCACCACCGGGCCTTCGTGAACACGCTCCCGTTCGCCACCGGAATCCGAAGGTAGGGGTTGATGCCCTGATGCGGGACCCGCTGTCCGTCGTCACCGAGGCCTTCACGTCCTTCCTGTTCGGGAAGGTCGAGACCACCCGGCTCCCGGTGCGCACCTCCACGGGCCAGGCACAGGCGGTCTACCTCCCGACCGCCGCGCCCGGCCTGGGCGACTCCGGCGTGATCATCGGCCGCGAGGTGTACTCCGGCAAGGGCTACATCTACGACCCCTTCCAGCTGTACGGCCAGCAGCTGCCCGCCCCCCACTGGCTGGTCCTCGGCGAGTCCGGCAACGGCAAGTCGGCGCTGGAGAAGACGTACGTGCTGCGTCAGCTCCGCTTCAAGGACCGCCAGGTCGTCGTCCTGGACGCGCAGGGCGAGGACGGCGTCGGCGAGTGGAACCTCATCGCCCAGGAGCTGGGCATAACGCCGATCCGGCTGGACCCGATGGCCGCCCTGGACCACGGCATCCGGCTCAACCCCCTCGACCCGTCGATCACCACGACCGGCCAGCTCGCCCTGCTGCGCACGATCATCGAGGTCGCGATGGGCCACGGCCTGGACGAACGCTCCGGCTTCGCCCTGAAGGTCGCCCACGCGTACGTCAACGAGACGATCGTCGAGCGCCAGCCCGTCCTGTCCGACATCGTCGAGCAGCTACGGCACCCCGAGCCGGAGTCGGCCGAGGCGATGAACGTCGACATAGACGACGTACGGGCGTGGGGCCTGGACGTGGCGCTGGTGCTGGACCGGCTGGTCGACGGCGACCTGCGCGGCATGTTCGACGGCCCGACCACGGTCGGCATCGACCTGGACGCCCCGCTGATCGTCTTCGACCTCTCCCACATCGACCGCAACTCCATCGCCATGCCGATCCTGATGGCGATCGTCGGCGTGTGGCTGGAGCACACCTGGATCCGTCCCGACCGCAAGAAGCGCATCTTCCTGGTCGAGGAAGCCTGGCACATCATCAACAGCCCGTTCGTCGCACAGCTGTTCCAGCGGCTGCTGAAGTTCGGACGCCGGCTGGGCCTGTCCTTCGTGGCGGTCGTCCACCACCTGTCCGACGTGGTCGACGGGGCGGCTGCCAAGGAGGCGGCGGCGATCCTGAAGATGGCGTCGACACGGACGATCTACGCCCAGAAGGCCGACGAGGCCAGAGCCACCGGCCGGGTCCTCGGTCTGCCCCGCTGGGCCGTGGAGATCATCCCGACGCTCACTCCCGGCATCGCGGTATGGGACGTCAACGGCAATGTCCAGGTCGTCAAACACCTGGTCACCGAGACCGAGCGCCCCCTCGTCTTCACCGACCGCGCGATGACCGAGTCCTCGGCCGACTACAAGGAGGACGACGCCCTGCGCGCCGCCGAACGGGAGGCGGAGGAGCGGGCCGCGGCCTTCATGGAACAGCACCTCGGCGACTCCGAGTCGACCGTGGCGTAGAGGAGGGCGTACGACGTGAGACCGGACGACCGGCAGCGGGAGGGCCAAGGCGGCATCCCGGACGGGCTGCTGATCGGCATCCTCGCGTTCCTGCTCGGCGCGACGACCCTGGCCTGGACGGCGACGGGCCTGGCCGGCGTGTTCGCGCACGGCGGCTGGCCCGAGGACGTGACCTTCACCCGCACCCCGCTCGCCATGCGCCATCTCGTCGCCGAGCCCCACGACATCGCCGGCGCCTGGCCGGACACCCCGGAGACGGCCCTCTCCGGGTACGGCCTGTTCTGGGGGCTGTTCATAGGGCAGCTGATGGTGCTCCTCGTCCTGACCGTGTTCGTCATGGGCACCCTGGCCCGCTGGAGGGCCGTACGACGCCACGGACGCGCCACCCGGACGCCGCCGGCAGCCGCCCCGCCGGCGCCGCCGCCCCTGGACGAGGTCCCGGCGCCCCGCACGGCCCCGGAGCCGCACAAGCGCCTCCACCACCCCGCCCCCACCGAGCCCGCAGCTCCCGCGCCGGAGGCCGTCACCGTCGGGTTCGCCGGAGAACGCGACCCGCTGGCCGGCGGCCGGGACGCCCTCGTCGTCTCTCCGCGCGAGAGCCGCCGCACCACGGCCGCCCAGGCCATCCGCGACGCCGAGGGCCCCGCCCTCGTCCTCACCTCCAACCCGGCCGTCTGGCTGGACACGAAGGACGCCCGCGCCAAGCTCGGCCCGGTCCACCTCTACGACCCCACCCACCTGTGCGACACCCCGTCCCGCCTGCACTGGTCCCCCACCACGGGCTGCGAGGACAAGCGGACGGCCACCGCCCGCGCCGGCGCCCTCCTCGCCCCGGTCCGCCCGACCGCCCGGCTGGACGAGGCCCTCGCCGACACCGCCGAGACCCTGCTGCGCAGTTACCTCCACGCCGCCGCCATCGACGGCCGCACCGTCCGCCACGTCCACCGCTGGGCCCAGGGCACCCAGGTCCAGGAGGCGGTGCGCACCCTCCGCACCCACCCCAAGGCGGCCCCGGGAGCCGCGGGGGAGCTGGAGGCGGCCCTCACCGCTCACCCCGAACGCCGCGACATGGCCCACGAACTGACGGGCCGTGCACTGTCCGCACTGTTCACCGTCAACGTCCGCGAGGCCTGCACGCCCAACCGAACCGATGCGCTCGCCCTGGATTCCTTCGTCGCCGAAGGGGGCACGCTTTATATGGTCGGTGAGTCCATCGAGGACCCCCGGGCGAATCCGGGCGCGATGCCCCTGCTCACCGCGCTCGCGTCCAGCGTGGTCGAGCGCGGCCGGCGCATGGCCGAACGGTCATCCTCCGGTCGCCTCGACCCACCACTCACCCTCGTCCTGGACGACATCGCGGCCGTGGCCCCGCTCCCCCTGCTTCCGGCCCTCCTGGCTTCGGGCACCGACCTGGGGATGCCCACCCTGGCCCTCCTGCGCTCCCGCGAACAGGCCCGCAGCCGCTGGCCGCACGACGAACTCCCGGTGTGACCCGGACGCGTGGGCGTCAGCGCTCGAGCACGTACTCCAACTCCAGCTCGTCCCCGTCGCCGAGCGGCACCAGCACCCCGCTCGGCACGAACCCGGCCCGGCGGTAGAAGGCCTGCGCCCGCCCGTTGTCCTCGTGCACGATGAGCCGCACCCGCTCGCCCCCGCGCCCCCACGCCCATTCGATCCCGGCGTCGAACAGCACCTCGGTGAGCCCGATCCCCCGGCACTCGGGCCGCACATACACACCGACGACATGCGCCTGCCGTCGCTCGACCCGACAGCCGGCCCAGTCCTCCGTCCCGGCCTCCTCGATCAGCACGGTCAGCGACCCGACCCATTCTCCGTCCGGCGCTACGGCGACGATCTGCTGCACGTCCGACGCCCCCTCGGCCGCCCGCGCCGTCCGCTCCCGCCAATAGGAGTCGGGCCGGGCAACGGCCTCCTCGTACGTCTCCAGGAAGGCGAGGTGAGCAATCGGATCCTGCAGCGCGAGCAGCCGCAGCGCCTTCACCGCCGGCCACTCCTCCGGACGCACGGACCGGATCACGTAGTTCATACGGGCTACGGTACCCGGCCACGAAAAAACCCCCGCATCGGCCCGATGCGGGGGTTTTCTCAAAGATTGTTCGGCGGCGTCCTACTCTCCCACAGGGTCCCCCCTGCAGTACCATCGGCGCTGTAAGGCTTAGCTTCCGGGTTCG
>NZ_JBEXOP010000042.1:33626-67763 GCF_040611575.1 Streptomyces sp. NPDC006610 | reverse complement strand
CCGAAGCAGGGCGGCAGAGCCCGCCAGGCACAGCCACTGACCAGCACATAGATGATGGCCGCGAACAACGTCTCATCAGGAGTGTCCTGCGTCCCGCCGCCCTGCGGCCGCACCTTCGACGGCGGGATCAGCGGCTTTGCGATCTCCCACAGCCCATCCGGAACAATCCAACTCCACGTACCCCGCCCCATGGCCGACTCAACGAGCCAGCACCACATAGGACACGGCCTTAAGGTCGCGGGCCGCGAGGGCGAGGTTGCGCAGGGCGTCTCCTCCCCCGGCCAGGGCGACACGGTAACCGGCTGCGATGAGGGCCATGACGTGGGACATGGCTCCGACGTTGGTGCGGCACAGGATCGCGTCCGGGTGGTGGACAGGGCCGATCTCGGTGGACACCGCAGGAGTGCCGGTGAGGCGGATGGGAGCGTCGGTGAGGGCCAGCCAGCGGTTGGCTTCTGCGGCGAGGTCGGGGCCGAAGCGGAAGGACTGGGACAGGGCCAGTTGAGTGCCGTCGAAGCCGGTCATGACGTCTTTGGCGCCGCGCCAGACGGCGGTGGCGGACGGCCAGTTGTCGGCGGGTGGCTTCGAGGTACGGGCCGAGGCAGGTGGCCGCTGGACGGTGGGGGCACAGGACGGCGTGCGGGACGCGGCACCATGGGCTGCCGTCGCTGTGCGGGTGGGCGATGCCGCTGCTGAGGTGCCAGCGGCAGGAGGCCGGGACGTGGGCGGTGGGCAGTTCGGCCGGGTGCAGGGCGATGGGCCGATGGTCGACGCGCTCGTACCAGTCGACGCGGTTGCCGCAGTTGCGGCAGCGGCTCGTTTGTCCGGCGCGCAGCAGACGGCTCGGGCTGGTGGTGGCGATGCGCAGGGTGCGGGGGTGTCGGATGGTGCGAGGGCTTCCGTCCCAGTTGCGGCCCGGGGAGGCTGAAGTGAAGCGCATGGCGGTGAGGCTGCCAGCGGCGCGGCGGACAGGTGCAACACGGCGGCGGCAAGGTCACACGGTCGGTTCAGCGCGTTCGAACAAGAACCTCGGTTCCCGTTTCCGTATTTGGTGACTGTTCGCCGTTTCGGGTGATTCGCCGGCGCCCGCAGCCTCATCGCCGCTGGGCGGATCAGGGCTTTTGGATGCCCGGTGGAGCGTGGCTGCCGCAGAGGGCGCCCAGTAGGCGTTCGATCGGCACGTCGAAGGTGTGGGCGAGGGTGTGCCAGGTGGTGAGAGTGCCGGTCGCGTGGCCGTGTTCGAGGTCAATGAGGGTGCGGCGGGCCAGTCCGCTGCGGTCGGCGAGTTCGTCGAAGGTCCAGCCGCGCTCGCCCCGCATGTGATTACGAGGTTCGTAGCTGGTGTGGCGAGGGCTGCTTGAGCTGGGGAGTTGGTGATTCCCTGATAAGGAGTTCGGTGCTTGCGGGGTGTTGGATGCAGTGGTGATGGGGCGTCTGGCCTGTGGTCGTTCGGGTCCCGTTGAGAACGGTGGTGTGGTGGTGGTGTCCGGCATCTAAAGGGCTGACGCGGGTTTGTGCTGGTCAAGGGCTTGGTGCCGGGTTAGGTCTGCCGGTCCAGTACAGGGCGGTGTCGATGTTGCGTGCGGTCCAGCCGTCGGCGTGTGCTCCGCCGTGGTGGAGGAGGTCATCGAGGAGCTGGAGGTAGCGGCCGTAGCGTCCCGGTGTGGGGGTGAGGGAGAAGCGGAGGGTGTCGAGGGCGTGTTGCACGCGGCGGTCGTAGACGGCCATCCGTTGGGGTGCTGCTGCGGTCAGGATGGCGGAGGCGAGGGCGTCGCCGGTGCGGAAGCCGGGCAGTTCCCAGATGATGCCGCGTCCGGTGCGAGCGGCTTCGCTGCGGGTGAGGGTGGTGTCGCGGACGGCGGTGACGGCTCGCTCGGTGACGGCTCGTACGTGGGTGTCGGGCAGGGACATGAGGTCTGTCACCCAGCGGGTTTGCGCGGAGAGCCGTTTCCAGACGATGAGGGCTGCGATGTCCGTCTTGCCGAGGCTGCCGGTGTGCTCGGTGCGCTGCGCGACGTCGTGGAGGACCTCGTCGTAGTGAGGTGAGACGTCGGCGAGGTAGCCGGCGCGGGCGGGGATCAGGGTGTCCCAGGCCTGCCGGCAGAGGGCAGCGAACTCGTCGCCGCCTGGCGTCTCGGTGGTCGTCTTCATGTCCGCATCATGCCGTTCTGGCGGGTCGGCGGGTTCGGGGGCGCTTGCCTCTTCGACGAGGTGGTCGAGCTGGATGGCTTCGAGCGCTTTTTTGGTGATGCGTTCGGTGCTGTCGCCGATGGCGGTGATGGCTGCTTGGCGGATGAGGCGGGCGAGGCTTCCGATGCGGCCGACGGTGCGCTGGTGGAGGTAGGAGGCGTGGCGGGGGAGTGTGCCGGGTGTGTGCTGGGTGAAACGGACGTGCGCTCCCACCTGCAGCACCGGCCGCCCGCCACGCCGCACGCTCATCGTCCATCCCCGCTGCTCGGGCCGCCGCGGCCGTTCGCACTGTCGGCGCCGGTGCTGACGAGGACCCGCTCATGCAGTGCGTCTCCAGGTCTGTCGTCCGCTTTCCGTGCCATAGGGAGTGAAAGACGACGGGCAGGACTTCGATCGGGTCGCCCGCCGCTTCGGCGCCCTCGATAAGCGGCCGCGGCTGTGCGAACGTCTCACGGACGGCGCGGGCCCCCGCCGCCGCGGCGGATCCGGATGACCGCGCCCATCCACGAGGTCAGAGGGCCGCCGTAGTCGGTGGCGGGCAGCGGCCCCAGCCACCCACGCCCGACACGCGCGCCCAGTCGGCGGCAGAACGACCCGTCGGCGCTCAGCGGCCGCGGTTGCCCGGTCCCGCTATCCCTCCACACCCAGCTCGGCCATGACCGGGTCCAGCAGTGCGTCGGCGACGGCCACCACCTCGGGGAGGACGACCGTGTCCCGGCCCAGGATCCGCCACCGCTCCAGCTCTGTTGCAGGGTCTGTTCCCACCACCGGGCCACCACCGCGAACACCCTCTCCGGATCTGCTCCGGCCCGTGCTGCCCGCCGTGCCACACCCGTCCACCGCCGCTGCGCCGCGGCTACTTCCGGCACACTCCGCATGTCCAGGTGCTCCAGGGGCTGGTCGGCGTCCGCGTCCAGGAGCTACCGCCTGTGCCGGGCGCACACCCGCTCCCATCGCGGCGCGTACCGCACCACCCGCACGGCCGTTCCCGTGCGCCGGGCTGTGCACAGGCGGCAGCCGAAGACGACCGGCCCGGCGACCGCGCCCCCGGTCCGCCATGCCGAGCCCCTATCGAGGGGCGCAACCCGTCTCCAAATCGCCTGGGAGGGCGGAAAACCGACCCTTGCGAGTCCGGCATGATGGTGCTGCCACGCGGGGACGAATACTGCTTCGACGGCGATGCGCAGCAGGTCGCTGCAGGCCGTCGCGCCTCCGTCTCGTTCCCGGGAGCCCCAATGAGAGAACCCCTCACCACGCCGCGAGACCGACTCACTTCAACGTTGCGTGGTGGTGCACGGTGACCACCGGCGAGACACAGACCCACCGCTTCTGAGCTCGTCGGCCCGCGAGTTACTTCTCCGGGCGCTGACGATGGTGACGGAAGGAGCGGCACCAGAGCTCGATGACGAAGGGCAGCGCGCGATGATGGAGCTTCAGGTGCTGGCCGCGACGGGGCGGGCGCCCGCACCACAGCCAGAGATGGAGCCGATCGCCTACGTGAAGCTCATCACGGAAGCCGAGCTTCGCACCGCCGATGCGGCAGAGAAACGGCGCGCAGCTGAGTGGCCGTGGGACATCTGGTGCCGCATTTGCCTATGCAGGGTGGGAAGCCACCGCACCGAGGTACTTGCCTGCGAGGTGGCAGACCAGCACGTAGCCGTGTACCACGTGACCCAGTCCGAGGCGCACGCCTTCCTGGCGGCTGTGGCGGCTGGACGCATTCCCGCGCCCGAGCCGGTAGTCGCCACAGGTCGGGCGTGCTGGAGCACGTACTGGGATCGGGCGGCCGAGCGGTGGCAGCCGGTGAACCCTGATGCGTAGGTAGGAGTTGTGCGAAATCCGCTAGGCCCGTGTTGGATCTTTGGCGAAGCGGTGGGGGTGGGCGGCCTCGACGTATTTCATGGCGGTGGTGTCGCTGGTGCCGAAGACGCGCATGAGATGGACGGGGTCGGCGGTCTCGTGGGCTTCGTCAAGGAGCCGGTCGATGCGGAGTTGCCCAGGCTGGATGCCGAGACTCAGGAAGAGGGGAGCAGGCCCCGTCACCTTCTGCCGTACTGCCCTGCAGGCGCCGTGCGTGAGAATTATGAGACTGTCTCAAGACTAAGAAGTCCTCGTCTGACACGTACAACCAGTCCTGTTCCTCCGTACCATCTGCTACATCAAAAGGGATCTTGCGCCACTTGCGGCGCCCTGCCGGGCCATCGACCTCGCCCGGGAGCCGCGTCACGCACATAGGGCGCAGCTCGCGGACGCGTACACGAAGGAAGGTCAGCTCCATGCCCGAGACAACGACGCCCGCTACCGAACTGACATCGCAGTACGTCGCCCAGGTCACCAACGACCTCGAACGCAACGTGAAAGAGCAGGAACGTATCAGTGCGGAGATCGCGTCCCTGCAGGAGCAGCTTGCCGCGGTGCGGCACGACTACACGGTGCTGGTGAACATCCAGCAGGCACTCGGCATCACCAAGGCACCGGCACAATCCACGGCGGAGGGCGAGAGCGCCGCCGCGGTGCCCTCCCCCCGGCGCAAGACCGGTTCCGCCCGCGGCGGGAAGCAAAAGGCCCGCAAGTCCACTGCCGCATCCCCGAAGGCAGTGCCCAAGAAACCTGCCAAGTCGACGGACGCCGTGAAGGCAGCTCAGCCCACCCTGGTCGAGCTCATTCGCCACCACCTTCTTGAGCTGAAGGAACCGCGCTCAGCTGCGGAGATCTCTGCTGCTCTCGGTCAGGCGCACCCCGAGCGCCAGTTCACGACCAACGTCGTGCGGGTGACGCTTGAAGGGCTCGTGGCCAAGAGCCAGGCGGAGCGCACCAAGCAGGGACGGTCCGTCTTCTACACCGCCCCCGCGCCCAAGGCGGCGCAGGCACCGGAGGCGCCGGAGGCCGAGACGCAGCAGTCCGAAGAGGCTGACCGCTGACGCCTGGTGCGGGTGGTGTGGGTCCCGCCGTCAGCGGGGCCGCCAGGTGCGGACCTCGAGGTGGAGGATGTGGGCGTCGGGGTGGATGCGTCCTGTCTCGACCAGCCACTGGAGGGCAGAACACGCGTCGGTGTCCTGCGCAGCCGCCTGCGCGAGGGACCGCACGTCGCGTCCCACCATCAGGCCTGGGTTGGACATCGCTAGGAACGCTTTGTGTCACAGTGCGTACGCTGCGAGCGTTTGGCCGTCCCTCGAGGAAGAGCTACGGATGACTGAGAACTCGTCTGCGCCCGGCCGCGCCGGGGCCTGGCGATGCACAACGACTGGTGGGCTTCGGGCTGGGAGCATGTCCTGCCCCGTCAGGGCTTCCCACTGACGATGCTGATCGGCACCACGAGCCAGCCCGGCTTCACGGGCTCCTGGTCGGCAACTCCCGTCCCTACCTGCCCTCTCGCCTGCCAGGCGTGGTCCGTGCATCCGTAGCTCACCACACGGTTTCGCCTTTGGGGTCCCGTGCATCTGTTCCTGGCGGCTGGCAGCAGTTGGCTGGACGGCAGCAGGGTGCGGGCCGTCCCTATGAGGGCGTGGCCCTGCTGGGAACGCCATGTCGTGAGCTGTCATTTGTCCCCGTGGGCTCCGGGCGAGCGGCCGGCCGGTGTGTGGTGCGGGTTTGTTCGGCGTGAGCCGCGGCGGGCGAGGTTCGTTCCTGATGGCGGCTTTTCGTCTGACTGTGTGGCTTGATTGCGTCGAGTGAGGTGTTGGTCACTGACCGTTGCTCAAATCTATCTCAGGCTTTGCCGTGCATGGTTGTTGCGTGCATGACCCGCTGCGTAGCGTTCGGATCGTTGATCGCCACGGGGGCGGCCCACCGAGATAGGTGGCTCCATGAATAACCCGCGCGTTGCGCGTACCGCGCTGACTCTGGCCTGCATGACCCCGGCGACCCTGGTTGCGGGGGCAGGTCCGGCAGCCGCTGAGGACCCGGCGCCCGAGGCCGGCGACATACCCGTCGTCGAGACGGTCGCCCCGCCGCAGCCGGAGGAGACCGACCTCGTCGAGAGCGCGCCCACCGCAGCGGCGCCGGCACCGGTGGTCACCGTGGACGACGACCCGTCCTTACCGTCGACCAAGCCCAGTGACCAGGCCACGCCCGACGGAGCCGGCTGCGCGGACGGCTACCGCTACTACTCCACGTCCAAGGACAGGGATTACCACAAGGGCGTCGGGACGACGAACTCCAACTACAACGGCACCACCCGCCCCGCCAAGTCGACGTTCACGTCCGAAGTGACCGGCAAGGTCGGCATCGGCGTCAGCGGTGACCTCAACGTCAGCGCCGGCATTGCCATCGCGGAAGTCGAAGCGGAGTTCGGCGTCAACGTCTCTGTCGAGCTGACGGCCAAGATCGACAACACCATCTCGGTCGAAACGCCGCCCAAGACGACCACCAACGCCCGCTACGGCGTCTACCGCCTCAAGCCCTACGGCTACAGCCAGTACGTCTACGTGAACTGCACCCGCGGGCCGAAGCACTACGTCACCTTCTGCACGCCCCGCAAGGTCGGCTGGTACCTGTGGGAAAGCTGACGGCACGCTCCCGGGACGCAGTCCTCGGCCTGATGGTCGCGGCGCTTGCCACCGCCTGCACCACCGGCGACGACGAAACGAGCGAGGCCACCCCGGCATCCGCACCGGCCTCCAGCCCCGACAGCGCCGGGCACAGCACGACACCGTCCCGGCAGACCGCCGCCGTCACACCGCCCGAACTCGACGAAGGCTCCGGTGAAAGCCTCGCCGGCCGGCAGGCCGCAACCCGCGGCAACGCCACCTTCGACTACGCCGCGGGCGCGAAGGGCCAGGCCCTCATCGTGGCGGTCAGCTGCAAGGGAACCGGGACGATCAAGGTGAACGTGCCGGTGGTGTCCATGTCCTTCCCCCTCGAGTGCGGGAAACGGACGCCAGAGGTCACCTACAACCAGCTCGCTGCCCGCGCCGCGCACAAGGCCGGCACGGTGGAAGTGACGGCACCGTCCTCGGTCACCTGGTCGGTGACGGTAGGCCGGGGCGAGCCCGTACAGGAAGAGCCCCCGCCACCGCAGTGACGGACCCAAAGCCTGCAACCGTTCGTGGGGGTACCTGCGCAGGTACCCCCACGAACACCGCGGACAGCTCCACCGCCGCCCACCCCATCGGGGAGCCAATGCGCGACGGCGCGCCCGGGCGCACCTGCCCGGCACCGACGCCACCACTCTCCTCACCGCTGCGCGAGAACTAGACAAGATCGTCGAGGAGGCCCCCCGGCCCGCTGCACCCGCTCCGGCCGCCGCTCCCGCACCCCCTCACGCTCCCCGAACGCTTCCTGTCCCACCACCCGTGCACCACCGCCGACGCCAGCGCAGAACACCTCCCCAGGCGCACCGCCCGCCCCGCCCGCACGCGGACCACCCGCGTTCAGGCCTGTACGCGCCACCCGGGCCCACCGCCACCGCGCCCAGCCCGCCTGTCCCCGCCATAGCCGTCCAGCATTCGGGGCGGCCGTGAACGACGGCACACCCAGCCAGATACCCGGCCGGCACCAGCCGACCAGCTGCTCCTGCGCCACCGCATTGAGGAACACCTCGCCGTCCGACGCAGCCCATACCGCTTCAGCCACCGCCACCATCCCGGTCAGGTCTTCGGCCCTCAGCCGGTAGACAGCGGCCACCCGGTACAAGAATGGACCAGGTTGTCCCGCCCGGTACGGGCCACCCCAGTCCGCCTCTCGCTCATCCACACCGGCATAACCAGAGAGGGCGGCAACGGGTATCGGCACGGATGGATCATGAGCTCCGCGTGGTATTCGGCCAGGTCCGTTGGCTTTGTGCCATCTGTCGGCAACCCGCGCCCCTCGCCCGTCCGGTCCGGCTACACAAGAAGCCGGGGCGGTGTGCCGCCGATGGCTGGTCGTGGGGGAGGTCTGGGCGGTTGGTGACCATCAATGTGGCCGTGCTGCTCGCGGTCGTCGCGTTCTTCCGGTTGCGGCGTCGTACGCAGGCTCGCAGCCGGAACGAGGAGATGACCACTGCCGTCGTCATCCTGGCGCTCGGCGTTCTGCTCGCTCCCACCCCGGTCGGTCAGGCCGTCGTGGACATCCTGGGCGAGCTCTCCAGCGGTGTTACGCAGGCCAGCCGGTGAGCCCTCGCGCACGGAGGAGGAGGGCGACGACGTCGAGGCGTCCGCCGGCGCGGCGGCGCACCCGCAGGCCGGGCCGGCGCCGGCGCGCGGATGACCGGCTGGTCGGGCTGCTGGTGGCTGCTTGCCTGGCCGTCGCCCTGACGGTTTGGCTGGTCAACTGGCTGCTGGCCCACTGGTGGGTCCTGTCGGCCGCGGGCGTGCTCGCGGTCCTGGCCGTCGGCGGCCGGGTCCACCGGCAGCGCCAGGCAGCGCGGTGGGAGGCGGTCCGTGCGCAGGCCCTGCGCTACGGGCTGGCCCAGCTGGACGCCCTGCATCACACCCGGTTCGAGGACGCTGTGCGTGACCTGATGCGACGTGACGGCTGCCCCGACGCGGAACGCGTCGGAGGCGGCGGAGACCTGGGCGCGGATGTGAAGGCCACCGACCCCTACGGACGCCGCTGGGTGATCCAGTGCAAGCACCGGCGCAACGGCCTCGCCGGCGCCGCCGTGGGCACGCCGGACCTCCAGGTCCTCAACGGCACGGCCCGCCAGGTCCACGGCGCCGACGTCGCGGTCATCGTGACCAACGGACGGGTCACCCAGCCCGCCGTGACCTTCGCCAGGCAGCAACGCCTCCACGTCGTCGACCGCCGCACTCTCGCCGCGTGGGCATCCGGCTCACGCCCGCTGTGGGAGCTGCTGCGCGCGGTGCCGCCGCCCCGCAAGCCGACGGCACTCTCCTGACGCGGTGGTTGCGACCATCTGGTCGGCGGCGACGGCTTTTTGGATCGTTTCCCGTTGCCCGGGGGCGTCGGGTGAACGGGGGCGATGCGGCAGCGGCCCCGCGGGGACAGCTCGGGAGCCATCACCGCGCCGGTCATCCCCGGCCCGGCGGAAGCCGGGGAGACCGCGTACGGCTCGGGTGCGGGTCGGCGGAGCCGCTGCTGGCCGGTCCGGGGCTGACGTCTTCCCTGCGAGCGTATGATTTTGAGGTGTCGGCGTACGCGTGGCTCTGGCGGGGTTTTCGTAGCCGGAGATCACCATGGAGATGCGGCCGACGGGGTGCCGTCGGCGGCAAGTCTCTTCCTGCGCCATCGAATTGTTCGATTTACTCCCGCGCTTGACGGCCGTGGTGATCGCTTCCGTCGGCGTCGCCAGATCCGTGTTGATCGTCCAGACCCGTGCCCGTGACTGCGTGTCCGCGCGGTGTACGGGCTGCGGTGTCAGGGTTCGAGTGCGGCGAATCGGGCGGGTGCCGGATCGGGCGCGGCGGGTTGGGGCATGCTGGGGGGTGCGCTCACGCGCTTCACTTCGGTGGCAGGGGGCCGGTCGGTGTTACGCATTCACTTCACGACGGAAGACCTTGCCCGGACACGGGTGGCTGCGACGATCGGCGTCGCAGCGGAGGTCTACTACAGCCTGGAGCTGCTGAGGGAAGGCCGGGACCTTCCGCACTTCCGCACCTGGCGGTCAGTGGTCGTGGGCCAGATGGGAGTTGAGACGCGCCCTCTGACGTCCCTGGTTCCGGTGCGCGGCCCCGGGCTTGATCTGCTGGCCCTGATGGGCGATGTGCCGTGTATCGACCACGCCGTGGACAACCTGCTGCACGCCCCGGTGTCCCGGCTGCGACGCGAGCTCGAGGGCCTCGACTTCCACCGCAGGCACCTGCCATGGGCCAGACGAGTGTCCGAAGGCGACCGTGACGCGAGGCGGGAGCTCGCAGAGGCGGTGCGCGCCTGCCATCGGCTGACCGTGGAGCCCTACTGGCATCGAGGGCGGTCCGAACTCGCCGCGCTGTCCACCCGTTGCACGAACCTGGTCTTGGAAGGCGGCGTCGATCTGCTGCTGCGTTCGGTCTGCGCACCACTGGTCCGCTGGCGTCCGCCGGTACTCGAAGCGCCCTACCCGCGCCGAGTTGAGGTGCATCTCCGCGGCAGGGGGTTGCTCATCACGCCCACCATCTTCACGAAGCTCTCGGTGAGCTTTCTGTGGGACCCGCTCGATACCTCCCAGCCGCCGCGACTGACCGTGCCGGCTCTCCGCCGACCGCTGACCGGTACCGAACTGGCAGAAGCGGACGGTTCCGCCGTGCGGAACCTGGAGTCTTTGCTCGGCCACACGCGAGCCCGCGCCCTGCGTGTGACAGCAGAAGGCTGCACGACGAGCGAGCTGGCCCGCCGCCTCAGCGTCACGGCCGCAGCGGCCAGTCAGCACGCGACAGTGCTGCGGAACACGGGCCTCATCACGACCAGCCGCCGAGGCGGGTCCGTGCTGCACCTCATCACACCCCTCGGACTGGCCCTGCTGCGGACCGATGCCCTGACGGAACCGTGAGCCCCAGGCGCACCACCGCGGCGTCGGACCGGTGGCGCAGCGCCGTCCTGCGCGGGTGCCACCGGAGACTCGTGCCCAGGTGCGCGAGGCAACGCGCCTGCCGTCCCAGCCCCTTTAAGCCGTGACTTAAGAGCTAGACCGCAGGTGCCCACTCGCCCAGGATGTGAAGCCGCAACCGTCCCATCCCATCCTGGAGATCGTATGAAGACTCACAACGGGAGCCGTCCATGAAGAAGTTCGGGGCGAGAAGAAGCGTCGTCTTATCCGCCGCCGTCTGCGGAATCGTGGCCAGCGCCACGCTCGTTGGGTCAGGCACCGCATCCGCGTCCGCGAACGCGGCCCCGCCCGGCTACGCGGGCCCGTTCACGGGCGACTGCAAGGGGCACTTGGTAAGAACCGTGCCCCTGCCGGATGGCTTGGCAAAAATCCAGGTCTGGAAGGACCCCGCGGGCAGCGGAACGTACTGTGCCAAGACCTACGACTACCGGACGGGCAGCCACAACATGGAAATCCGCCTGCGTCGCGCTGGGTGGACCACCTCATGGTACGACAGGGGCGTCTACTCGACCTACGCCGGTGGTATTTACGTCTCTGGGGCCAATGACAACTGCGCCTATGTCAGCGGGTGGGTAGAGGTCAACGGCACCCGGCATGCTCGGGGCGAAACCCTTGTCTGCGAGGACTAGGTCCGGATCCACGTTCACAGTCACGGGGTAAAGCCAGATAGCTCATCATCCGTGCCCTCGTTGAGAAGCCGTTGTCGTACCGGTCATGGTGAGCGTGGGTTCGAGTGCGGCGACTCGGGCGGGTGATTTCCGGCTTGCCGGGCATGGAGATAGGGCCTCCTGCACACCTCGTGGGTGTTGAAGTCCATGAGCAACAGGAGGCCCTGGTGCTGCAGTCTTCCGTCCATTGCGGTACCGGTCGGCGGCGAGCAGGGCCTGCCGGCGGGCCTGAACCGCAAGCAAGTCGAGCCCATCTAAGTAGAGTCGGTTTGAATGCTTCCCGGCGCCGAGGTCCACGTGTGGTTCAGTGATGTTGCCGAACAACGGCAGCAACGTTCACTGCCCGATCTGCCTCCACACGACGGTGAACCGCTCCGGGTCTGATGGAGGCTCGATTCCCTGAGAGGATCGAGTCATGGCACGTCCGTCCCCCTACCCGCCCGAGCTTCGTGAGCGTGCGGTGCGCATGGTCGCGGAGATCCGCCCGAACCACCCGACCGAGTGGGCCGCGATGAAGGCGGTCGCAGCCAAGCTGGGGATCGGTGCGGCTGAGACGGTGCGGACCTGGGTCCGCAAGGCCGAAGTCGACGGCGGCCGGCGTCCCGGCGTCACGTCCGAGGAGGCCGCGGAGATCAAGCGGCTGCGGGCCGAGAACGCCGAGCTGCGGCGGGCCAACGAGAGCCTGAAGGCCGCGTCGGCTTTCTTCGCGGCCGAGCTCGACCGGCCCTCGAAACGCTCGTAGCGTTCATCGACGCACACCGCCAGGTGTTCGGAGTCGAGCCGATCTGCCGTGTTCTGACCAGCCACGGGCTGAAGATCGCAACGAGCACCGGCATCGACGCTTCGATCGGCACCGTCGGCGACGCCCTGGACAACGCACTCATGGAGTCCCAGATCGGCCTCTACAAAACGGAGTTGATCAAACCGCGGAAGCCCTGGCACGGCCTTGCCGACGTCGAACTCGACACCGCGGAATGGGTCGACTGGTTCAACAACCAGCGCCTCCACTCCGCGATCGGAAACGTCCCGCCCCACGAGCACGAAACCAACTACTACGCCCAACACCAGCCCTGACCGGCGGCTGGCGTCAACGCATAGAGCCTCCACCGATCCCGGAGCGGTTCACCGCCGCGCCTCCACGACGGAGCGAGCAGCCAGAGCACCCTCCCGCCGCTGCGCCCGCTCCCGAGCCCAGGCCGAGCGCCGGCGCACGACGGATGGAACAACGCCGCACCGCCCGCTATCGGACGGTGACCCCCTTGAAACCAGGCCCGAGCCCGCGCCGCTTGCCGCGTGATGCGGCGCCCGTCCGGGCGTTGAGGGCCGTGACCACCGCCTGGGCGGTCTGTGGGGTGAGGCCAGCGCTCACCTGCCCCGAGGCCAGGACTCGTGCGTAAGCGCCCGCTCCGTACGCATGAAGTGCGTCGGAGAGCACGGCGGCCGCGGTCTCCGCCGGGCCCGCACCCCAGCCGTCATCGGCCTGCTGCGCCTGCCGGGGGAGTGTGTCACCTCGGCTGAGCAGTACGGCCAGGGCCTGCGCCTCGGATGCCTCCAAGGTCACGGTGACCAGCGCGGCCCCGAGCTGGGAACGCGGTGACGGGTCAGGCCGTGTGCGGCCTCGAGGGCTGACCTGCTCCGCGACCCGCGGGTCAGCCCCGGCAGGCAAGCCCAACCCGGACGACGACACCCCTATGAGCTGCCCGCGACCGAGGGCAAGCGCGGCGATTCCGAAGTGGCCGGCCTTCGCCCGCCGTCGCCCGGTGCAGTGGGAGGTGGAGGCGCTGGAGCCGGCCGAACTTCAGCGCCTGGTTCTCGCCGCCGTCGCCCCGTACATCGACCGCGACGTCCTCGCCCGGCAGATCGCCCGCGAGGAAGAGCAACGCCGGGCCCTGGCCGCCTTCCTGGACGGCTGGAACGCGGCGGACGGGGGAGCGCCGACGTATTGCTGTACGGGCGCCCGCAACCTCAGGCGGGTGTGGGCGCGGGTGCCGGGCGCAGCGCCGCGAGCGGAGAGCGCCGGCCTTTCTCCACGGTGCGCAGTTGCTCCCAGTCGACCTCGGGGTGGGCGTCGACCACCGCGTCGATGGACGCCGTGGTGTAGAGCGCGACGTCGACGGCTCCGGCCCGGCTGGTGCCGAAGCGGACCTCGATCGACTGGGGGGAGCGGACCCCTCCGAGCCGGACCATGTGGTCGAAGTCGGCACGTCGTACCCGGAGCCGGGCGGCGGCCTGCCCGGGTCCGAGCGGGGTGTCGGCAGCGGCGAGGTCCGCCAGGTCCTCGCGGCGGCAGACCTGGTCGACCTGGTCGGGGTGGTGCAGCGTTCCGTCCGGGTTCGCGCTGAGGTTGACCAGCAGGCCGCGGTCGACGAACCGGCGCACCACGAACGCGGTCACGTTCGCCTTCTCGCCGATCACGTTCGGGGTGCCGAGCGCGTCGGCGATCCGGTCGGCCGCCGCGCCGCCGCTGATCGGCGGGGAGGGCATCGCGGCCCGGATGGCGTCGGCGTCCAGCGCCTCGACCGCGGCCCGGGACCACTGCCGGAGGAGGCGTCCGGGGCGGGGATGAGGCCGGTGTGCCTCGCCCACCGGAAGGCGGCTGCGGGCACCTTCAGGCGCTTGGCGGCCTGGCTTGCGTCGTACTCGGTTCGTCGCATGAGATCACCTCTCGCTCGTTCGCCCGAAGCGGCGAACAGAACATGGCAAGAAGCGTGAAAGGCTGTCAATCATAAGTAAAAAGGGGTGAGTTGGACCCGTATGGCTGGAGCTGCGCACGCGTACGCGAAGGGAAAATCACCCGTCCGGAAGCTGCGGCGAACCCGGTCCAACTCGGCGCCCGCGCGCCCGTGCCGCTGTCACCTCGCTGGCGACCAGCAGGGGAGTCGGCAGGGGAGAGGTCGGGGCGTCGGGGCGCGCCCGGTGCCAGCGGGCAGCGTGCCGCCAGCGGCCGGAGGTGTCGCGGGCGACGTCGACGCCGACTTTCACCATCAGTTCTGGCTCCACCAGCGTGACGTCCAGCGTCTTCCTGCTGGCCCGCCCGGCGGAGAACGACCAGCCCGTCCATGGATGCCCGCGCCGGGCCCGGTGGGGCATCCCCGCCACTGCCGTACCGGCCGTCTTGGCGAGGGTGGTGGTGCGGCCGACGTACTGAAGGCGCCCTTCCGGGCCGAACCGGCCCAGTGGTGTCCGGGGCGAGGTCAAGGGACCCGATACCGCGCCGACCGCCGCCTCCGTCGTCTTGCGCGTCTTGTACTTCTGCCAGTCGCGCCAAGGGGCGGTAGGGATCGTCCAGCCGCTTGAAGGCCACGCCCTCCATCCCGACCGACGCCCACGTCGGCCACTCGCGCACCGTGGCCGCCTCGGTGGTCGACGGGCGCAGCGCTCACGACGCCGGCAGCCGCCGTGCGGCTGTCGGCCGCGCCCAGCCGCTGCGCTGGAGCCGGTCTGCCGGTGCTCGTCGTACGCACCGCCCCACTTCACTTGACGGTTCAAGTTAATCAGCCTACCTTTACTTGAAGCTTCAAGTCATTGGGAAAGGTCCGACACCATGAACGTCACCCTCTGGATCATCGCGGGCCTCTTGGCCGTCGCGTTCGCCCTCGCCGGTCTGATGAAGGTCGCCCAGCCGAAGGAGAAGCTGGCCGCGTCCGGGATGGGCTGGACCGGCGACTTCTCCGCTGGTGCGGTGAAGGCCATCGGCGCGCTGGAGCTGCTCGGCGCGCTCGGCCTGGCCCTGCCCGCGGCCCTGGACGTCGCGCCGGTCCTGGTGCCGCTGGCGGCCACGGGGCTGGCGGTCCTCATGCTCGGCGCTGCGGTCGTCCACGCCCGCCGCAAGGAGCAGCAGATGATCGGCGTGAACGCCGTCCTGCTGATCCTGGCCGCTGTCGTGGCGTGGGGCCGCTTCGGATCTTACGCCTTCTAATCTCGCCGCAAACCAGTCGAAATCGAACTCAAAATCTTTCGGAGATCGCCATGCGTGCACTGAACGTTTCCGAGCCCGGTGCCCAGCCCGCCGTGTCCGACCTGCCCGTCCCGGAGGTCACCGACGGCCATGTCCTGATCCGGGTGAGGAACGCGGCCCTGAACGCCGTCGACAACGCCCTGGCCTCGGGAATGATGGCCGAGATGATGCCCCACGCCTACCCGCTGGTGCTGGGGCGGGACGCCTCCGGTGTGGTCGAGGCGGTCGGCGCGGGCGTCGACCATGTGGCCCCCGGTGACGAGGTCTTCGGGCACGTCCTGCTCGCCCCGCCGATCCAGGCCGGCACCCTCGCCGAGTACGCGCTGCTCCCGGCCGCCTCGGTGGCGGCCAAGCCGGCCGGACTGGACTTCGCCACGGCCGCGGCCCTGCCGCTGGCCGGCACCGCCGCCTACGCCTCCGTCGAAGCCCTCGACGTCCAGCCGGGGCAGGTCGTCCTGGTGGTCGGCGCCACCGGCGGCGTCGGCTCCTACGCCGTGCAGCTGCTCGCCGCCCGTGGCGTCGGCGTCGTGGCGACCGGGACGCCCGCCGACGCCGATCGGCTCACCGGTCTGGGTGCCGCGACGGTCGTCGACCACACCGCCGCCGCGCCGGTCGCCGACCAGGTCACCGCCGCCTACCCGGACGGCGTCGACGGCCTGATCGACCTGGTCTCCCGCAGTGCCGAAGGGCTGCCCCTGAGTGCCCTGCGCAAGGGCGGCACGGTCGCCAGCACCCTGAACGCCGCCGACGAGCAGGCCCTCGCCGCGGCCGGGCTGACCGGCAGCAACATCATGGCCACCCCGGTCCGCGAGGTCATCGAGCCGCTGGCCGCCCTGGCCGCCGAGGGCACCGTCAAGGCCGACATCGCCGCCGTCCTCCCCCTGGAGCGGGCCGCCGAAGGGCTGGCGACCCTCGCCGCCGGCCACGCTCGCGGCAAGATCATCGTCAACGTCGGCGACTGACCCGGACCACCATCCTGCCCCGCTGCCCAGCTCCGCCCACCCCGCCCGGAAGGGCGGTGGCCTGCATCCCTGACAGAACCGACGGAAAGCCCTTCTCGTGATCATCGTCACCGGAGCCACCGGCCAGCTCGGCCGCCTGGTCGTCCAGGACCTGCTGACCCGCCTCCCCGCCGACCAGATCGTTGCGGCGGTCCGCACCCCGGACAAGGCCGCCGACCTCGCCGAACAAGGCGTCCAGGTCCGCGAGGCCGACTACGACCGCCCCGACACCCTCAAGGCCGCCTTCGAGGGCGCCGAGAAGATCCTGCTGATCTCCGGCAGCGAGGTCGGCCGCCGCATCCCGCAGCACCAGGCCGTCATCGACGCCGCCAAGGACGCGGGCGCCGGCCTTCTGGCGTACACCAGCGTCCTTCACGCCGACGCCTCTAGCCTGCCCGTCGCCCCCGAGCACCAGGCCACCGAGGAAGCGATCAAGGCCAGTGGCCTGACTTACAGCCTGCTGCGCAACGGCTGGTACAACGAGAACTACATCCCCGCCGCTCAGCAGGGCGCGGCCAACGGCGTCATCATCGGCAGCGCCCGCGACGGCCGCATCTCCTCGGCCTCGCGCGCCGACTACGCCGCAGCCGCCGCCGTGGTCCTCACCGGCGACGGCCACGACAACACCGTCTACGAGCTCTCCGGCGACACCGCCTTCACCATGGACGACGTCGCCGCAGACATCACCGCGGTCACCGGTACCCAGGTCACCTACCAGGACCTGCCCGCCGAGGCGCACTTCCGGGCCCTGACCGAGGCCGGTCTGCCCGAGCCGGTGGTGGAGATGCTCGTCGCGATCGACGCGGGCACCGCAGAAGGCCGCCTGGCCGGCACCACCGGTGACCTCTCCCGCCTCATCGGACGGCCCACCACCGCGCTGCGCGCGACCCTCACCGCTGCACTCGCCGACTGAACCAGCCGCACACGCCGTTCTTCACGGGCGCCGGTCCCGCGCCGCCGCCTTCCTCCGCCACTCGTCCCCTTTCAAGGAGATCCCATGTCCACCTCACCCTCTTCCGCACCCTCGGCCACGTCCATAACGCAGGCGCCCGGACGGGGCGCGGTCGCCGGATGGCTGCTGGGAAGCATCGTGGCCGCGGGCGTCGCCAACGCGGTGATCGCCCTGATCGCCCTGGCGGCGGGGGCCTCCGACGACTTCCAGCCCCTGCAGCCCGGCGCCTACATCTCCTTCACCGTCCTGGGCGTCCTCATCGGCGCGGCCGGCTGGGCGGTCGTCCGACGCCGCTCGGCCGATCCGCGGGCTCTGCTGACTCGGCTCGTTCCCGCCGTGGTCGTCGTGTCCCTGGTCCCTGACCTGATGATGTTCTTCAGCGACTACAAGCCGCACGCCGACGCCGCCGGAATCATCGCCCTGATGCTCATGCATGTGGCGGTCGCCGCCATCGCGGTCGCCGCCTACCTGCGCGCCCTTCCCCTGAACGACACCCCCCGCGGCTGACCTGCGAGCTGCCCCCTCCCCGTCGGCGGGGAAGGCCCCAGCCCTTGATCCGTCCAGCCGCGGAGCGGGAGGTACACCCATGCATGAGACAGCCGCCGTCGCGCTTGAAGCGTCAAATTATTGTGGGGGTATGAACACCGACGAGCCGAACTGGTTGGATGACGAGGAACAGCAGACCTGGCTTGCCATGGTCGGCATGCTGGTCAGCCTCCCCGCCGCCCTGGACGCCCAGCTTCAGCGGGACGCCGGCATCTCCCACTTCGAGTACCAGGTCCTCGCCGGGCTCTCCATGTCCCCCGAGCGCACCCTGCGGATGAGCGACCTGGCGGAGTTCGCCGAAGCCTCCCTCTCCCGGCTCTCCCACACCGCCAAGCGCCTGGAGAAAAAGGGCTGGCTCACCCGCACCCCCGACCCCGCCGACGGCCGTTTCACCCTCGCCGTCCTCACCGACGCCGGCTGGGACAAGGTCGTGGCCACCGCCCCCGGCCACGTCGCCGAAGTACGCCGCCTGGTCATCGACCCCCTGACCAAGGCACAGGCCAGGCAACTGCGGGAGATCAGCCGCCGCGTTACCGACGCCATCGACCCCGGCCGCACCTGCCCCCCGATGCTCCACTCCTGACCCGCATCCCTCACCACCCCCTGCCCCGGGCGGCCTGCGGCGCACCGATCCCCATCCCACACCCACCCCCGCCTGCTCGACGGCCCGCAGCCGCCACGGAGACCACCATGCCCGACCTGCTGAACCCCGCCACCCCCGCCGGCGCCTACGACGCCTTCCTCCCCGGCGCCCTCACCCGGGCCGCCGCACACCGCCCCTGGACACCGGCCGACGGCCCCCTGCCCGCGATATACCTCAGCCACGGCGCCCCGCCCCTCTTCGACGACGGCCCCTGGCTGCGCGAACTCTCCGACTGGGCCCTGTCCCTGCCCAAGCCCAAGGCCATCGTGATCGTCTCCGCGCACTGGGAGGACGCCCCGTTGATGCTGTCGGCCCCCGCGGCCGGCACACCGCTGTACTACGACTTCGGCGGCTTCCACCGGCGCTACTACCAGATGCGCTACGCCACCCCCGACGCCACCGGCCTCGCCGCCCGCCTCGCCGCGATGATGCCCGACACCGAACCCCTCCACCAGCACCCCACCCGCGGCCTCGACCACGGCGCCTGGATCCCCCTGATGGCCATGTACCCGCTGGCCGACATCCCCGTCGTACAGATGTCCATGCCCACCCACGACCCCCAGCGCCTCCTGACCCTCGGCCGCCGCCTGGCCCCCCTGCGCGATGAGGGCGTCCTCGTCATCGGCTCCGGCTTCATGGTCCACGGCCTGCCCCACATCACCCGCGACATGATGCTCCACGGCACCGTCCCCGCCTGGTCCTCCGGCTTCGACGACTGGGCCGCCGACGCTCTCGCCCGCGGCGACGTCGACGAACTCGCCTCCTACACCCGCGCACCCGGCATGCCCTACGCCCACCCCACCCCCGAGCACTACCTCCCCATCTTCATCACCCTCGGTACTGCCAAGAACCCCGAACAGCCCGCCCGAACCGTCATCGACGGCTACATGGTCGGCCTCGCCAAACGCTCCTTCCAACTGGCCTGACCCCCACCACGACCCCACCCCCACGCTCCAGGAACCAGACCGGCAATGACCGCCCCTACTCCCGGTCACTGAGCAACGGGCACCACCGCCGCACCGAACTCAGCTGACCATCCGGCCCTCGTTCTGCCTACTCACATGACCCAAAGGAAACGTCCTGGCCAAACTGGTCACCGGGCCCGCTGGACGGCCGGCTGCTCGACACCACCGGCCTCCCGCCCGACGAAGTCGGCACCGGCGTTGCGCTGTCCACCGAGCTGGCGGATGCCGGGCCCCACTCGGCCAGCGGGTCACCGCTGGCACAGCGGTGACCCGCCGGGCCCGTACCTGTGCGTCTTGCGCTGGCAGGTCGCGCACGGTCCTACGCGCTCGCCGGGAGCAGGTCAGGACGGAGGGGTCCGGCTCGGCGACCGACGGCGGGGGGAGGGAGCTCATGGGCGGTGGCCCTGGCTCAGCGTTGTGGCGGCGTCCTGTCGTGGGCGTGGTGCGGGGACGGATAAGTCGATGATGCGCGGCTGAACGTCGGGTCGCAGTGGGGCCCGCAGCCCGGTGGCCAGCAGACGGCGGGCCTCCTCGCGGCCGACCGGCTGGCGCCGCCTGCCCGCCATGTGGCAGGGGCCGGCGTGGACCTGCACCGGCGGGCGGCCGGCACGATACCCAGCTCGACAATCCACTCCGGCGGCACCGGCCTGACCCGGCGACCGTGCCTCACCTCTGCCTGCCGCCGCAGCAGCATGCTGGTCTTGGTGTCGATGTGCCGCAGGAAGCGCATGTGCCACTCGCGCAGGGTGCGTGGCGCTCCAGGTCGGGCGGCAGGTCATGGAACCCAATTTTTGATTATGTGCGGATGGCACGCGCCGCTGGCTGGCCCGTGCCTGGGGAGCCGTTCGGACCAGTTGGCCGTCTGCCAATAGCTACCAGGTCGAGTGCGCGGTCCGCAGCTGGGTTGTCCTCACCCCGCCCGATCGTCCATGCCTGCTGCGACCCCGATGTTGCGGCCGGGTCTCTTCGCCCTGCGGTCATTCTCAGGTAGGAGAACGGCGTCCTCGTCTCGCACGAGGACGGCCTCTTGCCTGCTGCATGGCCACGAGGACCAGGTCACGGCACCGGCACGATGCCCCGGCAGCACCTGGAAGGACAGCCTTGGTATCTACCTGAGACCCACTTTGGGAGAGACCTTCTCGTGGCTACCTTCCTGTACCGACTGGGCCGAACCGCCTTCCGGCGGCGCTGGCTCGTGACCTTGTTGTGGGTGGTGGTCCTCGGCGGTGTCGGTCTCGGCGCCGTCAAGGCCCCTGCCGCCGGTGACGAGGGCACGTCGTTCATGCCCGGCATCGAGGCCCAGAAGGCGTTCGACCTGATCGGGGAGCGCTTCCCCGGCTCGGACGCCAACGGCGCCAATGCCCGCATCGTGTTCATCGCCCCCGGCGGGGAGAAGGTGACGGCCGAAGAGAACCGGGCCGCCATCGACGAGCTGGTGTCCACCGTCGCCGAGGGCGCACAGGTGGACAGCGCCGTCGGCCCTTTCAAAGCCCACGCGGTGAGCAAGGACGCCTCGACCGCCTACGCCACGGTCGACTACAAGGTCGAGGCCGATGACCTGACCGACGCCAGCAAGAAGAGCCTTGAAAAGGCCATCGACCAGGCCCGCGAAGCAGGGCTCACGGTGGAGGTGGGCGGCACCGCTCTCGCCTCGCAGCCGGCCGCAGGGGGGTCGGCCGAGGCGATCGGCATCGCCCTCGCCGCCGTCGTCCTGCTGATCACCTTCGGCTCCCTGGCCGCGGCCGGGCTGCCGTTGCTCACCGCCGTCATCGGCGTCGGTGTCAGCATGTGCGCGATCCTCGCCCTCGGCAGCGTCCTAGGGCTGTCCATGACCACCGGCACGCTCGCCTCGATGCTGGGGCTCGCGGTCGGCATCGACTACGCCCTCTTCGTGGTCTCCCGATACCGCGAGGAGCGCGCGAACGGACATGACCCGCGGGAAGCGGCGGGCCTCGCGGTCGGCACGGCCGGTTCCGCCGTGGTCTTCGCCGGTCTGACCGTGATCATCGCGCTCGCCGGCCTGACCGTGGTCGGCGTGCCGATGCTGACCAAGATGGGCCTGTGCGCCGCCGGAGCGGTCGCCGTCGGCGTCCTGGTCGCCCTGACCCTTGTGCCCGCGCTGCTCGGGATGTGGCCGAACGCCGTACTGTCCCGCAAGGTCCGTAAGCCCGGCAAGCGGGACGGCGGCGCCGGGCGCCGCTCCGGGACCGCCGGCAGTGGCGGGACCCGGTGGGCGCGCTTTGTGATGAGGCGGCCCCTGGCGGTCCTTCTGCTGGGCGTGGCCAGTCTGGGAGCCCTGGCTCTGCCCGCCGCTCAGCTGGAGATGGGCATGCCCGGCGCGGAGGCGAAGCCCACGTCGACGACGGAGCGACGTGCCTACGACGCTCTGGCCGACGGCTTCGGTCCGGGCTTCAACGGCCCCCTGACCATCGTCGCCGACGTCAAGGGAGCCGCTGACCTGCATGCGGCAGCGACCGCGGTGGCCGAGCAGATCAAGGACACGAAAGGCGTCGTGTCCGTCACGCCCCCGCAGTTCAACCAGGCCGGGGACGCCGCACTCTTCTCCGCCGTGCCGGCCACCGGCCCGAACGAGGAGGCCACGAAGGACATCGTCCAGACCATCCGGGCGGAGCGTCCCGCTCTGGAGGCGGACACCGGTGCGACCTTCGAGGTCACCGGCAGCACCGCGATGAACATCGACATCGCACAGGCCCTGCAGGACGCCCTGGTGCCCTACCTGGCCGTCATCGTGCTGCTGTCCTTGCTGCTCCTCATGGTGGTTTTCCGCTCGATCCTCGTACCCGTCAAGGCGGCCCTCGGCTTCCTGCTGTCGGTCCTCGCCTCGCTTGGGACGGTCGTTGCGGTATTCCAATGGGGCTGGGGCGCCGAACTGCTGGGAGTGGAGCAGACCGGCCCGATCATGAGCCTCATGCCGATCTTCCTGGTAGGCATCGTGTTCGGCCTGGCCATGGACTACGAGGTCTTCCTCGTCGCCCGCATGCGCGAGGCGTACGTCCACGGTGAGCGCCCCGCCCATGCCGTTGTGAGCGGCTTCCGGCACAGTGCCCGCGTGGTCGTCGCCGCGGCCGTGATCATGATGGCGGTGTTCTCCGGCTTCATCGGGTCCGGAGAGTCCATGATCAAGACGATCGGGTTCGGTCTCGCTGTCGCGGTCCTCTTCGACGCCTTCGTCGTCCGCATGGCCCTGGTGCCCGCTGTACTCGCCCTGCTGGGGGACAAGGCATGGTGGCTGCCCCGGTGGCTCGACAAGGCGCTGCCCCGAGTCGACGTCGAGGGCGCCGCACTCACCTCCCAGACGCAGGCATCCGCTGCGACGGGCGCTGAGGCTCACACGCGAGAGCCGGCCCGCACTGTCTGACACGAGGCCGCCTCAATACGCGCCGCGGCGCCGTGCAACGGCGCCGCGGCGCGTCTGCCACCCTGAACCGGCTGGCCCACCTCGGAGTACGACGATGACCGAACGATGGAAGCACCGCGCCACCAACCGCCCTCACATGGCCCACCTGGTCACCACGAGCCTGCTGCTCGCCTTCACCGTGGGCGGCGTCTTCCTCACGCGGACGGTCGCCGTGGAACCGCTCGTCCTGTGGCCCGGCCTCGTGCTGTCCGCCGTCGCCTGCGCCGTCCTGCTGCGCCGCCGCAGCCACCCTTTTGTCGTACTGCTGGTGACCACGGCATGCATCATGACCGAGGGCTTCCTGGGGTACCTCCTGACGCCGCTGCTCATGGGCCCGATGCTGGTTGCGCAGTACACCGTGAGCCTGCGTCCCGAACGCAGGACCACCTGGTACAGCGCCCTTGCGGCAGCGGCCGGGATCGCGCTCACCGGCTTCCTCACCACCGACTCTCCGCACGAGTGGATCATCGGCCTGGTCAATCCGGCAGCCTGGGTTCTGATGGTCGCCTCTTTCGGCAGCTACGTGCGCGTGCGCCGCGAGTACGCCATTGCCCGCGCCGAGCACGTCGCCCAGGAGCGGGAAGAGGAGGCGCGTCGACGGGTGATCCAGGAGCGCATGCGCATCGCACGAGAACTGCACGACGTGGTCGCCCACCATCTCGCGCTCGCCAACGCCCAGGCCGGCACCGCCGCCCATCTGGCCCGGACCCATCCCGACCAGGCCATCGCCATGATCGCGAAACTGCCGGAAGTGACCGCCTCGGCCCTCCGCGAGCTCAAGGCCACCGTCGGCTTGCTGCGCCAGGACACGGACTCCCAGGAGTTGGCTCCCGCGCCGGGCCTGGAACAGCTGCCGCAGCTCCTCGCGACCTGCGCGTCAGCGGGCCTGGACGTCTCCGTCACCACCGAGGGCCGGCCACGACCACTCCCGCCCGGCCTGGACCTCACGGCCTACCGGATCGTCCAGGAAGCACTCACCAACATCACCAAGCACGCCGCCACACCCTCCGCACGAGTCCGGCTGAACTACACCCGCCACTACCTGACACTCACCATCACCAACGACTCCGGCTCACGTCCCAGGACCGCTCTCGGCCCCCCCGACCGCAGCCGTGGCTTCGGACTGCTCGGCATGCGCGAACGGGCCCTGTCGGCAGGCGGGACTTTCCACGCCGGCCCGCGCTCCGATGGCGGTTTCGAAGTGGCCTGCTCGCTCCCCCTTCCCAGCTCCGAGGAAAGCACCTCATGACCATCCGAGTTCTGCTCGCCGACGACCAAGCGCTGCTGCGGGCCACGTTCCGCATCCTCATCGACTCCGATCCGGACATGACCGTCGTGGCGGAGGCGGCCGACGGCCGGCAGGCCGTAGAGCTCACCCTCGAGCACCGTCCCGACGTCGTCCTCATGGACATCCGCATGCCCGACACCGACGGGCTGGCCGCCACGGCCGACATCTGCGCCCGGACCGAACTGTCGAGCACCCGGGTTCTGATCCTCACCACGTTCGAGAACGACGAGAACGTCGCCATGGCCCTGCGATCCGGGGCGAGCGGATTCCTCGGCAAGGACGTCGGCCCCGACGTCCTGCTGGCAGGCATCCGCACCGTGGCCGCGGGCGAATCCCTGCTCTCCCCCACGGCCACCCGTGCCCTGATCTCCCGCTTCCTGGCCACCCCGGCCGACCACATGCCCCTCACCACACCGGAACGCCTCAGCCTGCTCACCGAACGCGAACGCGAGGTCATGGCGCTGGCCGCGCTGGGCAAGTCGAACCACGAGATCGCCGACCAACTGGTCCTCAGCCCTCTGACCGTGCGCAGCCACATCTCCCGCGCGATGACCAAACTCCACGCACGCGACCGAGCGCAACTGGTCGTGATCGCCTACCAGAGCGGCCTCGTCCGGCCGGCCCCCGGCGGCTGACGCGCAGAACCGGCATGATCACCGCTATGCGCACCCCAGCTCTGTGACGGCGGCGTGGACACCGACCGGCAGATGGCCCGGCCGGCCCCCGAAGCTCGGTCGCCGACAGCCTGCTCCACCCACGTACTGGTGAGCATCGGTGCAGCACAGAAGCGGCATCCTGCTGTACCGATCAGTTCAGTTCTGGACTCGCTCCGAGTCTGCCTCCGCTTCAGGCCACCGCAGCGCAGCTGCCGCAGCTCGCCGTCGGCATCGGCGGCCGCCTGGACGTGCTGGAACAGCCGCTCCCAGGTACCCTCGGCCGACCAGAGCCGATGGCGACGGCAAACACCTGATGACCCAGGACAACGCAGACTTGCTCCTGGTGTGGGACACCGCCGCTCTCAGTCCGTGAAGCCCTGTTGCGCGCACTCGCACCCCACGCCACCAGTCCTGTTTCACCCCGACGGCACCTGCGTACTGCCACCGCGACCCGTCCGCCTATGTGCAGCGGTAGGTGGCAGCCGTCACGATAAGGACTGATCCGCCGTGGCCGGTGCGGCCGGGTGCGGCTCGCCGGGGAGGAAGGTGACCTGGGGGGCGCCCGTACGGGGATGGACGGTGACCTCGCTCGTCACGCCGTAGACGTCCTTCAGTAGTTGGGGCGTGAGAATGGCAGCCGGCGGGCCGGAGGCGGTGACCGTGCCGTCGCGCAGGACGTACAGTCGGTCGCAGTAGTAGGCCGCGAGGTTGAGGTCGTGCAGGGCCACGAGGACCGTCGCCGGCAGGCGGCGCAGGATGCCCAGGACGTCCAGCTGATGCCGGATGTCGAGGTGGTTGGTCGGCTCGTCCAGGACGAGCAGGGACGGCTGCTGGGCCAGCGCGCGGGCGATGAGGACGCGTTGGCGTTCGCCGCCGGAGAGGCGGGCGAAGGGGCGGTGGGCCAGGTCGGTGGCGTGTACTGATTCCAGGGCCGTCTCGATCAGTTCGGCGTCTTCGGGGGTGTCCCCGTCGAGCAGCCGTTTGTGCGGGGTGCGGCCCATCGCGACGACCTCGCGCACCGTGAGGTCGAAGTCGGCGCCCGACTCCTGCACCACTGCCGCCACGGTCCGGGCGAGTTGCCGTACGGGCAGCGACCAGGCGTCGGCGCCGTCGACGGTGACGTGGCCGGTCACGGGGCGCAGGACGCGGTAGACGGCGCGCAGCAGGCTGGACTTGCCGCTGCCGTTCGGCCCGACTAGCCCGATGACCTCCCCGGGGCGTGCCGTCAGGGAGACGTCTTGGACGAGGCGGTGTGCGCCGGCGGTGAGGGTGACGCCGTCGATGACGAGTTCAGTGGCGGTCATGCCTCTCCTCGGTCGGTGGTCCGCCGTGCGTCGCGGCGCAGTAGCCACAGGAAAAACGGGCCACCGCACAGGGCCGTGAGCACGCCGACGGGGATCTCCATGGGTGCGGCGACAACGCGCGCGGCGATGTCGGCCCAGACGAGGAAGACGGCGCCGCCGAGCGCGGCCGTGGGAAGGACGCGGCGGTGGTCGCCGCCGACGACGAGGCGGACGATGTGCGGCAGCATCAGGCCGACGAATCCGATCGGTCCGCACGCCGCGACGAGGATGCCGGTGACCAGGGAGAGCAGGACGAACATGCGGGCGCGGAAGCGGGCTACATCAAGACCCATAGTGGTGGCGGCCTCCTCGCCGGCGAGGAGCAGGTTCAGGTTACGGGCCTGCACCAAGAGGACGGCGATGCCCAAGAGCAGGGCGGCGCTGGGCAGCCAGAGAGTGTCCCAGTTGACGCCGCCGAGGCCGCCGAGGGTCCAGGCGAGGACCGCGCGGGCTTCATTGCCCCGGTCGGTGGTCAGCAGCAGCAGGTCCAGTACGGCGGTCAGTACTGCCGCGACGGCCACACCCGACAAGACCAGCCGGGTCGACGTGATCCGACCGCCGGTGCGGGCGGTGACGTAGACGAGCAGCAGTGCCCCGAGTGCCCCCGCGAACGCGGCGACCGACAGCGAAACCGGCCCGAACAGGGTGACCTGGAACACGATCACCGCAACGGCGCCCAGGGATGCCCCGGAGGAGACTCCGAGCAGGTAGGGCTCGGCGAGCGGGTTGCGGATCAGAGCCTGCAGGGCGGTGCCCACGACCGCGAGTCCGGCGCCGGCCACCGCCCCGAGAAGGACGCGGGGCGCGCGGACGTCCAGCACGATGGTCTCCCGCGCCCGCGACCAGTCCGGTTCCGCCCAGTCGACGCCCAGCGCGTTCGTCACGATGCCCCACACCTGGCCGGGCGGCACCTGAACCGAACCGATCGCCAGGCCCGCCGTGGCGGAGACCATCAGCAGGGTGGCCAGGACGACGAGCGTGACGGTGAGACCGGCCGGCCCGGCCCGCCTGTCGTCCTGTTTCCCCGGTTTCACGGCCCGCCCGGTGGCGTCGTCGGTGACCGGAGCCGTCACCGGAAGCTCTCGGGGTGGATGCCGCGGGCCAGGTCCTCCACCGCGTACGCGGACCGCACGCCGACCAGGGTGGCGGTCAACGGCAGCACGACGAACCGCTTGTTCCTGAGGGCGGGCACGTCCCGCAGAGCGGGCTGGGCGAGCAGGAACTTCTTCTTCTGCTCGACGCTTCCGGCGCCCGCGTAGTCGTAGATCGCGATGACCTCTGGTTTGCGTTCGACGACCTGTTCCCAGGAGACGTCACCGAAGACGTCGTCGAGGCCGGCGAAGACGTTCTCGCCGCCGGCCAGCCGGATCAGTTCGGTGCCCAGGCTCTTGCCGCCCGCGGTGAAGGCGGTCTTGTCACCACTGTCGTAGACGAAGACGGGTACCTCGGGCTCGCCCTCGACGGCGTCGGTGACCTTGCCGACCCGCGCCTGGAGGTCGGAGACCAGCTTGTCCGCCCGGCCGGAGACGTTGAAGATCCTGCCAATGGTGCGGATCTCGTCGTAGGTGTCGGCCATCGTGACCCGCTTCTTGCCGCAGTACTCGCGGTTGAGGTGGGTGTCGATGCCGGCGTCGGCGAATGCCGAGCGGGAGCGGCCCTCATTCTCGGCGAAGGCGCTGCCGTAGCCGCCGTAGACCAGATCCGGTTCGGCCTCCAGGACGGTTTCGAAGGACGGCTCCTTCTTCGCCAGTTCCGGGATTGCCTCGTAGTCCTTCTTCAGTTCGGGCAGGACGGCGGAGTCGGAGAAGGCAGTGCCGACCATGCGGTCCTTCAGGCCCAGGGAGAGCATGAGTTCCGCCGGGTGCTGGTGGATGGTGACGACGCGGGCGGGCGCCTTGTCGTACGTCGTCTTCACGCCGCAGTTGTCGACGGTGACCGGAAAGCCGTCGGCCGACGAGGCCGCGGCCTTCGCGTCCTTGGCGGTGTCCTGAGACGATCCGCAGCCGGCGGTCAGCAGGGCCGCCGACAGTACGGCCGCGGCCGCCGCCCGCAGGGCGCGGCGTCGGCGGGCAGGGGTGAACAGCGGGGGACGGGACGTGCCGTCGTACACGTGAAGCCTCCTGGGGAGTCCGCGCTCCTCGGAACGGGCCCGCGACAGGCCAGTGTCCTGACTCCCGGATCGACGCTCCCCCTGGCCTTCCCGCGCGGCGCGCAGTGGCGTGTCGAAGGGTGCACTCCCCGGTCACAGTGGCGGGACCGTGCCGGACTCGCACCGGCTTCCTGTCTCCCGTCGCGGCGATGACCTGCTGATCCTACGATCCCCCGCGTCCTGGCCCAAGGGCGTGCGGACCCCGCCGCACACCCCTGCCGTTCTGCGTCACGCCTCGCGGACAGCCCGCAGCACCAGCCGCTCGGCGTTTTCGTCGTAGGGACGGCCGTCGAAGCGGGACATGAAGGACACCGTTCGTGCTGTGCGTGCCCTCTTGGACCCGAGCCCCCAGGACACGTACCGGGAACTCCTGGAGACGGCCCAAGTTCCTCGTTGTCCTGGGTGGTCTCCCGGGACGTCAGCGACGAGTACGCCGAACTCGTCGAGCAGCTACCGCAGTCGCTGACCCCCGTGGAAGGCGTGGCGGAGCGGTGGGGCCGAGGCGAACCGCGTCGGCACTGGCGGGGCAACGCAGTCGGATATTTTTGGAGTTTCGGGTTGCTGGGACGCCGGGCAGCTGTGCAGACCCGCAGTCATCACGCCACCTCTCCTCATAGTTCGGCCGGGTCGCGGATGCTGGCGGTTCCGGAGCGGACGATCCAGGTTCCGCTGCCGCGCGGGGTCTCGTCGGAGCGGGCCTTGAGGTCTTCGACATCGAGGACCGGCGGCCACTGTGTGCCACGTTCCGACCAGTGGACTCCGCTGAGATCCATGCCGGTCAGGTCGACGTCGCTCAAGTCGGCGGTGGTGAAGTCATCCAGGAGCGTGTGCAGCGAGTTCTTATCGAGCATGGGGGGCTCTCGGCGGAGCGCCGCACCGATGGCCCGGCCAACCTCGGTAGTGCGGACATCGACGACGGTGCGGACGACGGTGCGCGCCGCCTCGCTGGCATGGTCGAGGTCGAGGTCGCTGGCACGGGCGAGGGCGAGGTCGAGGATGGAGTTGAGGTCGCGGGCGCGGGCGCGGGCGCGTTGGAAGTCGAGGTCGTGGTCGAGGCGGAAGTCGCGGTCGCTGGCGTGGTCGTCGCTGAGGGCGAGGTCGAGGAGGCGGTTGATGTAGCGGGCGCGAGCGCGGGCGCGTTGGAAGTCGCGGTTGATGGAGCCGTCGAGGTTGTGGGCGAAGCGGCCGGCGAAGTCACGGGCGTAGCCGAGGTTGCGGTTGAGGCGGCGGCCGAGGAGGGCGAGATCGAGGTCGCGGTTGAGGTCGCGGGCGAGGTCGAAGGCGAGGTCGAGGATGAGGTTGAGAGGGCGGACGATGATCAGGGCGGGAGCGAGGAAATCGTGGTCGCGGGCGAGGTCTCGGAAAGCTTGTTTGACGTGGGGATGGTCGCGCAGGGTCATGCGGTCTGAAGGGCTGAGGGTGCGGAGGAGTTCCTGTGCGCCGGTGTGGTCGTGGGGGGCGCGGTGTGTGCTGGGCGGGGCGGCTGGTTCTGGGGTGGGGGGCAGGATGGCGGCGAGTCCGGCTTCGGTGTCCAGGACGGTGTCGAGGTCGTCAGCGGCGGTGTCCTGGCGGGAGTGGATGAGGATCTCGCGCAGTCCGGCTTCGACGTCGAGGACGTCGTCCAGTGCGCTGGTCAGGGCATGCTGGTGCTGAGCGAGCCGGCGGTCCACCGTCTGGTCGTCGTGGTGGTGTGCTCGGTGGTCGGTCACTGTTCCTCCTCCCGTGCCGTGAGGTAGGCGGCCGCGGAGCGGCGGGCTTTCATGAGGTTGGCGCGTACGGTCTCAGCGCGCAGGCCGAGGAGCTCGGCGATGTCGGTGGGGGTGAAGCCGGCCAGGGTCCAGGCCAGGATCTGGCGCTGTCTCGGCGGGAGGCTGCGCAGCACGGGCAGCACGTCATGCGTCGCCTCCCATTCCGCGATGGCGTCGGGGCGGGCCAGCAGGGATGTGGGCTCGGGTACTTCGTCGACGGGTTCTTCGACGGAGGCGATCCTGGCGAGGTCGGATTGAGGGCGCAGGGCCTTCAGGATCTCGACTCCCTCGCGGGTCTCCTCGACCGGCAACTCGGCCCGCCGCGCGCGGCGGCGTCCTCGGCCCACGTGCAGCAGAGGCAGACGGCAGAGCCCACCGGTTCCGCGAGCGCCTCCGGACTCACCGGCTTCGATTCTAGGGTCGCGTCGTACGGGCGGCGCGGCCAGGCCGGGCGTGTCCGGTCCACTGAACCTTGACCGTTTGCCACTGACGTTTGACCGGCCGGAGCGCGTAGGCGGAGGGCTTCTCGTGGAGTCGCTCGGGGAAGCATCCGACCGTGGCCTACCCCGCAGATGAACCGCTTGCAGCCGATGACCGTGGCAACTCCTTGATCTCGTTCGCGCGGGGCGGCGAGGCAGCGCCGCCGCAGGACGCCCTGCTGTCGGCGGCGCTGGTGGCCTTGTGGCGAGCCGGTCGGGTCCTCATGGTCTTCGATCGGCACCGTCAGTCCTGGGAGCTTCCAGGGGGAAGCATCGAAGAGGGTGAAACCCCCCGCCAGGCGGTCGTGCGCGAACTACTGGAGGAGAGCGGGCAGCAGCCTGACGAACGGTTGCGGTTTATCGGCTACGCGCAGTTCGTGCTGGCGCCTGACCGGCGAGCCGAATATCTGGCCCTGTACGCAGGATCCTGCGCCGAGCCCCGCGTCTTCGAGCCCACCGAGGAGATCTCGGCCATCCGCTGGTGGGACCTCCTCGAACGCCTCCCAGGGTATGTACAGCCCCTGGACGCCTACCTTGCCGCGCTCACCCGGTAGCCAACAGCCGACGCCACTGCGCCATCAAGCAGCGGTCAATGTTCAGTGGCAAACGGTCAAGGTTCGCTGTCACCGGACAGGGCGGGAGCTGTCGAGGGAGGCTGGCGGGTCAGGAACGCGTGTCGGTGTGGCGTACGCCCGGGCCCCACTTCTCTTTCGCTGCTGCCATGCACCACTGGCACAGCGGGCTGCCGCCGCGGCCGTACTTGTGGGTCTTGCGCTGGCAGGTGGCGCAGGGGCCGACGAGGTCGCCGGAGCAGATCAGTGCGGAGGGGTCGGGCTCGGCGGGCGGGGGAGGGGGCGTCGGGTGGTCATGGCGGTTCCTGTTCCGGGCGACAAGGTGCTGGTCGCCTCTCGTCGCAGGATACGGCGCGATTGGCAAACGTGTTCGAACGCTGTCCCGGGGCGGGTTGTCACGGCGGGTGCGGGGTTGGCTACGGTGAGTCCATATGTGATCACGTGAGTGTGAGGGGTTGAGGGTGCGGTTACAGGCGCGGGGTGCGGCCGTGGCCGGTGTGCTGGCCTTGGCGGTGGTGCTGTCCGGCTGCGGGAACACCGACGACGGCGGCGGCGCAGGGGAAGCGAAGCCGACGGCTACGTCGTCGTCGCCGTCGGCGTGGGGTGAGTTTTCGCCCGGACCGGTGCCGGAGTCGACGGTGCGCAAGCCGGTGGGTGAGGACGCCGAGCAGGAGCGGGCAGTGCGCCAGGTGTACGACCGGATGCTGGCCGCGCAGGCGAAGGCCTACCGGACGGCCTCCACCAAAGGCACGGGTGTGGAGCGGTACGCCACCTACGAGGCCCTGGCGGCGATCCGTGACGGCGTCGACAACCTGAAGGACTCCGGCGCCCTCGTGACCGGGCACGTTGGCCACGACGTGAAGGTGACCAAGCTGGACCTCGACGCGAAGGTGCCCACGGCGACGCTGACCGACTGCGTGGACCTCTCTCGCTACCGCACCGTCAAGGCCGGCAAGGAAGTCCCGCTGCCCACCGAGCAGCCGCTGCGCTACGTGATGACGGTGAGCGCGGAGCGTTGGGACGGCGGCCGGTGGATGATCACCCGGATCGCCACGGACGGCCCGGAATGCTGACCCCCCGCCCGCGTAGGGGCTGGGCCCTGTCGGCCGGGGCCGCGGTGCTCTTGGCGGCCGCCGCGGCCCCGGCCGCTCACGCCGACGGAGGCGGCCGCGGGGTGGGCCCGAACTGCTCCAGCTCGACGCGGTTCGTGAAGGTGTGCGCCGGCGGCGGCAGCACCTCCGGTGGGTCCGGCGGCGCCCAGGGCTTGCCCGGTTCCCGGCCGCCCGCTTCCTTCCAGCTCGGGCTCGCAGGCGTCGTCGGATGCGCCGAAGTGCGCCCACGAGCGGATGTCGCCGCAGCCGCTGGAGGGCAGCATCAGCTACCGTCCCGGCCGGCCGGGCGAGGACGGCGCGGTCTACGAGGTGCGGTGCGAAGGTGGGCGGACGGTGTGGATGTGGCTGCCCGACGGCGCCGCCCCCGGAGCTCCCGCGATCGACCCGGCCGTGGTCGCCCGTCGTGCGGTGGACCAGATGGAACTGAAGGGCCCGGACATTGCCGGCCCTCGCGCGGCCGGGAGGTATCTGGTGGGGATGCCGATGTGGCCCAGGTCCTCAACCGAACCTCTCCCCGTGCCCGGTGGCCGAGGCCTGTGCAGCCGCGCGGTCCGGGTTCTGCGCACCGGCTGCGCAACGGCCAGCTGCGCACTGAAGGACCGCCCGCTGCGCAGTGCGCACCAGGCGGCTGTGCACTGCGCAGCCGGGCGTTTGCGGCGTCCGGCTGGGCTGATGCCCGGGGCCCAGGCATCGGTGTGTGCGGCTGCGTGACGAGTCTGCGCATTGTGGCGCTGACCTGCATGGTCAGGGCCCATGGTTGGGGTTGGACGGCCCATGGTTGGGGTTGGACGGCGTCGTGGTCGGGGTGGCTGCGCACTCGCCTGCGCAAGGGCTGCGCAGCCGGGTTGTGCGGTGCGCAGGCGGCTGTCGCGGGTGCGCACCGGCTGGTGTGTGCGCAGTGGGCTGACCTGCATGGTCGGGGTGGCCGGGGTCCGTGGTCGGGGTTCGGGCGGCCATGGTTGGGGTCCGGTGCGGGCCGTGAGTTCGGGGCGGGTGGCGTGTTGAGGGCGGTGGCGCACGACCTCCCCAGGTCTTTGTGTGCGCCACCGCCCGTGACAGCTTTCCCCGCCGGCACCCAGAGGTCCGCTGCGTCGTCAGCCGCCGGTCCTGCTACCCAGCCCGCCGCTGCTCATGCCCGCCCGCCGGCGGCTCGCGCCGCACCGGTTGCGCGCGGTGCGATGACTGTTCGTCGCCGGCTTCCTCCTGGCTGCTGCGGTGCCGTCGAGGACGAACAGCAGCCTCGACAGGGGCGGGCGGTGCGGCCGTCGTTCCTCCCGCGGTGTCCTCGGCTGCACCGGCTGCCGTGGGCCGGACGGGAGCGCGGTGGCCCGGCCATGCAGGCGCGCGTGGGCGGCCGGCCGCGCGCCCAGGCGCCCGGGCTCTGCGGTGGCGCGGTCTGTCGACGAGCGCCTGGAACGCCGGGCCGCGCCCGCCCGGACCGGTGCGGTAGTGGAGCAGCGCGTCCGGGTCGACGCCTGGCCGTCGACGGTGAAGTGGTCGGGGTCGGGGATCTCCAGCCCGGCGGCCGGCACGCGACCTCGTTCACGGTCAGCGCATGCCCGGCCCGCGCCGGGCCAAGGGAAGGGCTGCTGTCCGAGCAGCTCGGGCCGCTGGCCGGCCAGCCGTGCCCTGTAGCGGGTGGGGAACCACACCTACGCCCGTCCGGCTCGATCGAGTGTGATCCAGTCCGTAGCCCTTCGCGAGCTGCTGCCGGTCTGCTCATCGTGTTCGAGCTAAGTGGGCCGCGCTCGTTTCAGGTTCTCCCGCACTACCGCGATGATTTGATGGCCCGGGCTCAACACTCGTTCACTGTCGTGCAGGGTTTGTTCGTAGAGCGGGATTGCCCGCCCCAGGTCTCCCGCTGCTCGGTACGCGTCGGCGAGGTTGTTGCGTGCGGCCAGTGTGTGGGGGTGGTCGTTGCCCAGGACGCGCTCACTGTCGTGCAGGGTTTGTTCGTAGAGCGGGATTGCCCGCCCCAGGTC
>NZ_JBEXOP010000042.1:32912-33528 GCF_040611575.1 Streptomyces sp. NPDC006610 | reverse complement strand
TCTCCCGCTGCTCGGTGCGCGTAAGCGAGGCTGTTGCGTGTGATCAGCGTGTGGGGGTGGTCGCTGCCCAGGACGCGCTCTTGGTCGTGCAGGGCTTGTTCGTAGAGCGGGATTGCCCGCCCCAGGTCTCCCGCTGCTCGGTGCGCGTAAGCGAGGCTGTTGCGTGTGATCAGCGTGTGGGGGTGGTCGCTGCCCAGGACGCGCTCTTGGTCGTGCAGGGCCTGTTCGTAGAGCGGGATTGCCCGCCCCAGGTCTCCCGCCGCCTGGTGCGCGTGGGCGAGGCTGTTGCGTGTGATCAGCGTGTGGGGGTGGTCGCTGCCCAGGACGCGCTCTTGGTCGTGCAGGGTTTGTTCGTAGAGCGGGATTGCCCGCTTGAGGTTCCCTGCGGTCTCGTATGCGCTGGCGAGGTTGTGGCGTGTGATCAGCGTGTGGGGGTGGTCGTTGTCCAGGACGCGTTGTCGTTCGTGCAGGGTTTGTTCGTAGAGCGGGATGGCTTGCTTGAGGTCTCCCGCCGCTTGGTACGCGCCGGCGAGGTTGTGGCGTGTGATCAGCGTGTCGGGGTGGTCGCTGCCCAGGACGCGTTGTCGTTCGTGCAGGGCTTGCTCGTAGAGCGGGT
>NZ_JBEXOP010000042.1:0-32815 GCF_040611575.1 Streptomyces sp. NPDC006610 | reverse complement strand
GGATTGCCCGCCCCAGGTCTCCCTCCGCCTGGTACGCGTGGGCGAGGTTGTTGCGTGAGGCCAGTGTGTGGGGGTGGTCGTTGCCCAGGACGCGTTCACTGTCGTGCAGGGTTTGTTCGTAGAGCGGGATTGCCCGCCCCAGGTCTCCCTCCGCCTGGTACGCGTGGGCGAGGTTGTTGCGTGAGGCCAGTGTGTGGGGGTGGTCGTTGCCCAGGACGCGTTGTCGTTCGTGCAGGGTTTGTTCGTGGAGCGGGATTGCCCGCTTGAGGTCCCCTGCGGTCTCGTATGCGCTGGCGAGGTTGTTGCGTGAGATCAGCGTGTGCACGTGGTCGTTGCCCAGGACGCGTTGTCGTTCGTGCAGGGTTTGTTCGTAGAGCGGGATTGCCCGCTTGAGGTCCCCTGCGGTCTCGTATGCGCCGGCGAGGTAGTTGCGTGAGGCCAGTGTGTGGGGGTGGTCGTTGCCCAGGACGCGCTCTTGGTCGTGCAGGGCTTGTTCGTACAGCGGGATTGCCCGCTTGAGGTCCCCCGCCGCCTGGTACGCGAAGGCGAGGTTGCTGCGTGCGGCCAGTGTGTTGGGGTGGTCGTTGCCCAGAACGCGTCCACTCTCCTGCAGGGTTTGTTCGTAGAGCGGGATTGCCCGCTTCGGGTCCCCTGCGGTCTCGTATGCGTGGGCGAGATCGTGGCGTGTAGTCAGCGTGTGGGGGTGGTCGTTGCCCAGGAGGCGTTCTTCGGCGGCGAGGGCGCGCTGGAAGGCGCGGATGGCTGGGGCGAGTGCGCCCTGGCCGAAGCGATAGAGGGCGGTGAGGTGGAGAACGTCGGCGGTTTGGATGGTGTCGTGGTCGGGGGTGTGGTGGTGGGTGAGGGCGTCGGCGTGGGGGAGGAGGGCCCGGCACAGGGGCCAGGTGTCGGGCTGATCGTCGCGGCCGACGGGGAAGGCAGCGGAAATACGTTCGGTGGCCTGGTTGCGGGCGTGGTCGATGGCTTCGGGCCGGCGGTGGGGGTCGTCGGGGTCCGGGGTGCGGGCGAGTGCCTGCACGAGGCGGTGGACGCTCAAGGTGGCGTCGCCATTGTCGGTGATCATGCTGTAGGCGGTGAGCCGGCCGATCGCGGCGGCGAGGCGGGGCGGTTCGGCGAGACCCTCGAGCAGGCTGCGGGGGATGCGGTCGGGGGCGTACCAGGCCAGGAGGCGCAGCACATCGCCGGCGAGGGGGGTGTCGCCGAGGCGGTCGAGGGTCAGGTGCCAGATCCGGGCGATGGTGCGTTCGGCATTGCCGCCTTCGGCGCCGGCGGCGAACATCGTGGCGGGCCACTGGGCCAGCAGGTCCAGGTAGGCGCGCGGGGATGTGCCGGTCTCGGCGCAGTACGCGGCCGCCTGTTCCACCGCCAGGGCCAGATGCCCGAGTTCCTCGCACACGGCGTCGGCGCCGTCGGTGTCGCGGGGGCCGTGGTGGGTGAGGACGCGGGTGAACAGCTCGAGGGACTCGTTTGGGCTGAACACGCCGAGGCGGATGGCGGTGGCGTGGTGGTGCCAGCCGGTCGCGCGGCGGGTGGTGATCAGGATCCGGCCGCCGGGCAAGCGATCCAGGAGCGGGCGGATGTGCCGGGGGTCCTCGACGTTGTCCAGCACGAGCAGCCAGCCGTCGTGGCGGGTGAGCCAGTCCACCGCGCGTTCGCTCTGCACCTCGGCGGGCAGCACGGCCAGCGCGGGCTGCAGGGCCCGTGCCAAAGCGGCCAGCCCCGCCTCGACCCCGCTCGCGTCGTCGGCGGTCACCCACCACCGCAGCCTCTCCGGCCGCCGGCCGGCCCAGTGCGCGGCCAGGGCCGACTTGCCGACCCCGCCCAGCCCGTGCACCGCGTGCACGACGACCTTCCCCGGCCGCCTGAACGCCTCCTCCAGCGCCGCCAGTTCATCGGCGCGGCCCACGAACAGACCGGATGCGACGTTCGAGACCCCGCCGTCCGCGGCGTCGTCCGGAATCGGCCCGTACGCCTCGGGAGGCAGCACGAACGCCTGGCCGGCGGTGATGTACTGCGTCGACGAGCCGACCACGTCACCGCCGGCGGCGATCGCGCCGTGACTTGCCCGGATCCCGGCCGACGCCTGCTGCCCGGACGCCTCGCCGGGTATATCGGTCACGGCCGGTACTCGGTGCGCGAGTCCTCGACGTCCTCACCCGCGACAATGGCGCCGTCGCTGCCCACCAGCCCCGGCCCACCACCCTGCGAAGACGCCCCGGGCGCAGCGGACGCCGGCCCGACGTACCGGGTCGAAGACCCCCGCACGCTGCCCCGTGCCACAATCGCCCCCCGCTCCCCGACCACCTGCTCCACCGGACCGGACGCCGACGGAGCCACCGGCGCGCCCGCCGAGGCGGGACCGGCGACCGACGCCCGCAACTGCCACAGCGCCACCCCCAGCGCGGCCACCCCCGCCACCGCCCCGACGACGCCCCACGCCTGATCAGAACCCTCCGGATGCGCCACCGTCACCCATACCAGCAGCCCCACGGCCGTACCCGTTCCCAGCAGGGCAAGCCCCCACCAACACACCCGCCGCCAAACCGTCATGGCCCCATTTTCACCCCGGGAACATGATCAAGTCCGCATGGCTGCGGGCCTCCTCGGGTTCACGCCTGCCCTGCGCGTCGAGGGCGGCTGTCCTGAAGCCGGCGTTCCGGTGGGGGCGGTTTCGCGCAGTGTGCATCCCGTGGCGGTCGGTTCGCTGGGTGGTCAACAGGTCCACGGGAGACGCTGGTCGGGATCCCGGACGGGCCGCCAGACGGGCGCGCAGGGTCCGTCGCGCAGGAGGTCGGTGAGTGTGGCGGCGAGGACGGGGACGCCGGGCAGGGCGGCCGGGCCCAGATGGAGCAGAGCCGACTCCAAGGCGATGATGCGGTTCTCCACCCCGGCCGGGCCTGTGCCGTCCAGGACGAACAGCAGCCGGGGGAAGAGCGGGTAGTGCTTGCGCCATTCCTCCTCGGGCGTCTGCAGCCCGCCCTTGCGGCGGGCGCCGGGCGGGGAGGGCGCGGGCACATGGGCGTGGAGGCGGGCGTAGGCGGTGAGTTTGGAGGCCCCGGTGTGCTCCATGATCCAGGCGCGGCCGACCACCCACCGGCCCTCGTGCACCCGACGCGGCGCACCGGCTGTGCTCATCCCTGACCCTCCCTCACGCACGGCGCAGCGACGCACCTGCCACACTGGGAGGGACAGGACCCGGACAACGACGATGCCGCCTGGGCCGCGCGCAGCGGCGTCCTCGGCGGTGGCGCCCCGCAGCAGCAGGCGGAGGACGAACGCTCCCGTGGGGTTCAGCCGGCACGCGCGGCGGCTGGTCAGGCCATCGCAACCCGCTTCGACAAACTCGCCGTCCGCTACCGGGCCGACGTTCACCTCGCGGCACTCATCCTCTGGCTCCGCGAGCCCCGACAAGATCATTTGTCAGACAGGCCCTGGCCGCCTCAGCCGCGTGTGCCGGGGCTCCAGTCAGCCGACCCGACGCGGCGCTGGTAGTTGGAGGCGACTGTTAGTCGAGGATGCCGAGGCGGTGTCGGGCCGGCAGTGGATGCATGCCGGCACCTGGTGGCGCAGGGCCTGCACCGCCTGGTCCCGGCTCATCGGGCGGCATCGCCCGCTGTTGGCTGCGGTCCAGCAGTCACCGGCGGTCAGGTTCGTGGGCGGGGTGCCAACCGGAGCGGTCGGCCGAGGACGTCGGGCAGGGGCGCGGCCGGGGGCGGGATCCTCGGCGGTGAAGCCGGCCGCGCCCGCGGGTCAGCCCTGGATGCTGACGCGGCGGAGGTAGAGTATTTTGCCCGGCTTCTGGCCGAGCCAGATGCGCCGGTTTTCGGCTTGGTTCTCGAGAACGGGGTTGTCGAAGGTGTGGCCGCCGGGCTGGACGGTGACCTTGATCCGTTCCAGGTGCCAGTCCGGGCCGGAGCCGCTGGGTTCCATGCGCACGTAGACGGGGTAGTGGCCGAGGTCGTCGGTGTCGAGCTGCGGGATGCGCGGGTCGTTGTACTGGGAGTCGAGCACGTTGGTTCCTTCGCCCAGGACGTACTCCGTGTAGGCGCCGCGTTCGAAGTCGTTGCCGTCGGTCTCCAGTTTGAACTCGCGTCCGGCGACGCAGAGGTAGACGGTGCTGTCGGTGGCGGCCGCCGCGGTGTCGGCGGTCCACACTGCGGCGACGATCTTAGTGATGGCAGCCATGAAACAGTCCTTTCCGGTGTGATCGCTGGAATGAAGGAGGGTGCGCGGGAAATGACCGGTGCGAGCCGGCGTCCCGTACTTCTCGGCAACCCGAACCGAAACCCGCAGAAACAAGTCGGCCCTCCATCTTTCTTCTTTCCTTGCGGTGGCCCTCCGAACCCGGTATTCGGCGGCAGGCCGGAAAATGGGGTCCCAGAAGAAAAGCGGCTCACTGGCGGCATTGGGTGCGCCCCGGCTCATGCGTCCGAGCAGGCTGATGGCCTGTGCGGCGACGGGATCCGATGCAGCGCCGGGCAACGCGACACCCGCCTGGAGTGCGGGCAGGGATGATGCCCTGCGGGCTGGGAATCCAGCCCGGTCACCTGCGAGTTCCGGACACCCTCCCGGGTTAGGACGCGGGGAACGGCTCGATTGGCTGCCTCGGATCGACGCCCACGATGCAGGGCGGGCGGCCTTTTTCCCAGCAACGGCAAATTCAGCTCTCGCCACATCGGCCACAGCCGTGCAAAGAAAGGAGCAGCCTTGCGTAGCTTTGCGCCAGTCCGGCGAAAAATAGCGGGGCGGCTCCCCGTCGCTAGTGCGATTGTATCCGCCCCTGTGTGATGTGCTTTTCCGCATCCATGCGCAGCGAGAAGCGGGATTCAGGGTTTCGATCCGGGGGATATCTATGGTGATTCCCGCGTTCCGAACCGCCCCGTTCCGCGGGCGAATTGAACGCGCGGGAACGAAACTAGTCCGAAAGGAAGAAGCGCATGAGGCGTTCTGTTCTTCTCGCGGCCGGCGGCGGCCTGCTCGCCCTGACCGGTGCTCTCGTCTCTCCGGCCGCCACTGCGGCGCCGCTCGACGCCTTCGTGATCCAGTCGTGGGGCAAGGACAACTGCCAGGAAGGGTACGTGTGCCTCTACGAGGACTGGCACTTCAACCGGAACCAGAAGGACTGGAAGATCCTGCTGACCAGGAAGGACCTGGGCAACCTGGGGGGTGACTTCCACATGGACGACAGGACCAGCGCCGTGTTCAACAACAGCGACCGGACCGTCAAGCTCTATCCCGGCAAGTACCACATGGGAGTCCCCCTGACCGTCGGTCCCAGGGAGGCGTTCGACTTCACCAACGACGACAGCCTCGAGAGCGACATGTACAACGACAAGTACTCCTCGCTCAAGTTCACCACCGGAGGCAACGACCACTGACCACGGCCGGCACCGCCGGGGCGCCGCCCGTGCGGCGGGAACCCTGCAGGCCGCGCGGAAGCGCGGCCTGCAGGCGTATGCGCGAAACCGCCCAGCGGCGCACGCTTGGGCGGCAGGCGGGCCGCACGGCCACCGCCATCTCGCCCTCATCCTGCGCGGTCGCCGCCGCGAGCCCGGCCTGGACGAGACGATCGTGAAGGAAGCGCTCGCCGCGCACTGTACCGACATCACCGAGGCTCGCAGCGAGCGCGGCGAGGAACCCGGCTACCGTCTTTACACCGCCCGCTGGGCGCCCGCCGTCCCGCCACGTTCCCGGACACCGGCCGCCGTGTCCGGCCGGGACCGGAGGCCCGCCGCAGACCCGGCCGCGCCCTTCCTGCCTCTGGAACTGGGGGGCGATCCCGCGTGTGCCGCTGCGCCACGACCGCGCCGTCATCGCCACCCGCGTCCTCACCGCCCGGCGCAACACCGGGGGTGCAGCAGAGTCCGCGTTGCAGTTCTGGCCTGCGAACTTCAACCGAATCACGGCGGTGACCGGCCCTTGGGCCGTCAAGAGGCCCGGGGCCCCTCCGATCGCAGGACTCTCGGCACCGAGTCCGCATCATCCGTGCCGGCGGCCAGGATGGCTGGTCAGGGATGCAGGGCGTGGTGGAGGGCGGGGTGGCAGTCGATGACCTGGTCGATGCCGACGAGTTCCAGCACGCGCTGGACGGGTCCGGCGGGTGCGGCCAGGCGGAGCCAGCCGCCGGCGGCGGTGGCCGTCTGGTGGGCGTGGATGAGGATGTTGATGCCGCTGGAGTCGAGAAAGGTGACCTGCGCCAGGTCGATGACGATCCGGGGGCGGCCGGTGCCGGTGATGTCGAGGGCTGCTTCGAGCCGGCTGCCGGTGTGGTGGTCGATCTCCCCGGCCAGGGTGAGCACGCGGATGTTGTCGATCGTGGCGGCCGCGACCGTCAAGCTGCCGGGCTGTCCGGTTGTTGCGTTGTTCGTCGTGGGTTTCTCGGCCATGCGGGTGATACTGGCACAGCAAGACTCTCGCCCAGGAGTGCGGCCCCGCACGGCCTTGGGTGATGCTGTCGCGGGCTGGCGGGGGTGTCGGCCTGCGGGGGCATGGGGCGTCAACCTGCGTGGTTGCGGGCAGGCGCGGGGGTGTGAACGGGGTAGTGAAAGCGGCCGTCATGGAATCGATGCCTGTGGACGGGGACGGCACCGCGCGGGGCGAGCGGGCCCTGCAGGCCACGGTGGCCCTGGACGGGGAGGGCGGGTGCATCGCCCGGGCCCGTCACCAGGCTGCGGAGTTCCTTGCCCGGGTGCAGGCCGAGCACGGGCTGCCCGTCTCGCAGCGTGCAATGGATCTGACCCAGTTGGTGGTGAGCGAGCTGGTCACCAATGCCCTCAAGTACGCGCCGGGCCCGGTGCTGCTGGACGTGCGCATCGACGGCGACGCGGTCGAGATCGTGGTGTGGGACTCGGATCCGGCGCTGCCGGTGGCGAGGGCCGCGGACGCCGGCCGGGTGGGGCAGCACGGGCTGGAGATCGTGATGGCCGTCTGCCAGGGCTTCGAAGTGCAGCGTGAGCCCGTCGGCAAACGCATCACCGCACGCCTGGTCCTCCTGGACGATCCCGGCGGCGACATCACTGGCCTCAACCCCGCCTGAACCCCGATCCCGCGCCCACGCCAGACTGCGCAGCCGTGCGGCCTGGTTCTGCGCAACGGTCGGCTGCGCACCGAGGCCGCCCGCCGTGTCTGCGCACCGACCCGGCCGCGCGCTGCGCAGCGGGTGCGCGCGTAGTGCGCAACCGGTGGGCCGCGTCGTTCGGCAGATAGCGGTTGCCGGAGGCCGGCCGGGGGTGTGCGGGCGGGTTCACCCGTACGGAAGTGCCGCAGGCGCCGTGGCCCTGCCCGCCGTCGAAGCCTCCGCGGGCTCTGCGCGCCGCCGATCATCCAGCGCCGGGGAAGCACCGCGCGGCACCGCGCCGTCCTGCCGCCGGACGCAGCGCAGCCCGCCTTGCGGGTGGGCGACGGGACGGCCGTGAGGCGCCTGGCCGGGGACGCGGTGGACGAATGCGGCGCCCAGCGGTACGCGTTCCTGTCCCCGCTCGCGGACCGGACGCAGTTTCCGCAGCGCGTCGGTACCCCTCAGCGGGTGCGGCCCGGGACGTCGTGACGGGCCGCCAGGCGGTCACCCGAGGAGCTGGGCCTGGCTCGCATGCAGCCCTTGACCTGCCGTCGCCGAGGTCGTTGGCGTAGTCCTCGCGTCGCTGGTCGGTCCACTGGGAGGCGCCGGAGTCCCAGGCTTCGGCGAGGGGGACGAGGTGGTCGATGTCCAGGGCGCGGGCGGCGTCGACGTCCTCGTTTGTCGTACCAGGAGTGCCAGCGTCCGCCGTTCAGGGTGCAGCGGACGGTGATTTGGGGTGCGAGGAGGGCTTCTTCGAGGAGGACTTCGTTGCGGGTGGAGCAGCCGTCCCGGTCGGCGTCGGTTCAGTGGCGGAACAGGTTGCGGTCGTAGCCGGTGCGGTTCTCGTCGGCGACATTGAGGGCGGCGACGGCGTCGTGCAGGGGCAGGGTGTCGGCGGCGTGGGCCGGGGGAGCGGCGGCAGCGGTGACAAGTCCCGCTGCGCGCAGGCGCAATGAAGTCTTCACGCGTGGGGGCTGCCCATGCGCCCGGCCGCCTCATGCGCCGCTCGGGGACGGTTCGCGCGCACGAATGAATCGGCATACAAGCACCGAGATCCGGGTTGCTCGGCCGGGTCCGTGGCCGCGCACCCGCGAGGCGGGGAGTTCGCGCCTCACGGACGTCGAGCCGCTCGCAGGCCGGAGCGGTCTCCGGCGCTGCGGCCGGCCGCACAACCAGACGCTCCTTGAGGCGATCGGCGACCCGCGCAGTGAAGCGGTCGACGCCCGCCAGCGCGAGCGCCAGGATGAACTGCGCCGCATCGCCGCACAGCACAGGGCCGAGCGGGAGGCCCGCCGTCCGGTGTGCGCCGACTGTGGATTCCGTGGCCAAATCTCACGAACGATGGCCAAGCGACGGCCACTCGGGAGTCCCCGCAGGTCAGAGCCTTGCCCATCGGTAGCCGCTCCGAGGAATTGGACACGACCGTGAGACTGGACGGCCGGCCAAGCCGTGAGACAGCGCGACAACCACCAGGTGACAGCATCGCCGTTGGCCGCGGGCGGCGAGACCCTGCACGCCCTCTAACAGCCCTGCACGCCCCCGCGCGGCAATCTCCGCCCCGCGCCGGACACATTCCCGGCCCGGGCGGGAACGCGGTCGGCAGACCCGCACGCCGGAATCGGACTGCTGCTCGATAGGGACTGGGCGGCCGGGACCCGGTGTGCGTACGGCCTGCCCGGTGCCCCAGGTTCTGGGGTCGCCGACCCTCGACCTCGCGCACCGGCGCCCGCGCGCGTTGATCATCACGCTGGGATGTCGGAAAGTGGCCTGCTGTACAGCGCCGTGCCCATGGGAGAGCCTTCACCCGTGACGTGAGCGCGGATGGATGCAATGTAGTCGTCGCGGCTGATGCGGCCATCGCCGTCGGTGTCCAGGGCGGTGAACGCTGCTTCGGCGTTGCTGGCCGGGTTGTTCAGTGCTGTGCGCAGGGCTGTGAATTCGCGGAGGTCGAGGGCGCCGTCGTGGTCGGTGTCGGCGAGGTCGAAGAGTGCGCCGAGGACGGGTGCGCAGACGGTGTCGAACGCCTCGGCTCCGGCCCATGCCGCGTACTGGTCGAAGGTCAGCTTTCCGTCGCCGTCGGCGTCCATCGATGCCCAGGCGCGCTCGCCGAGGGTGCGTGCGGTGACGACAAGCGGGTCGTCGTCCTTGAGTTCCATAGCCAGTGCCACGTTCCTGGTGCGCGCCAGGTACTCCTCCCTGGAGACGATTCCGTCTCCGTCCGCGTCCAGCATGCTGAAGACGAGCTTTTGCGCGACTGTCTGGTCCATCGAGAGTCCTTCCCCACGGTGCTCGGGTGTGAGCGCTTCGATCCGAGTGGGCTGTCCTACCCCTCGACTGTGATGATCAAGGCGCCCATTCGGGGGGCGCGGGGGTGCTTCACCGCTCGTACCGCGCGTAGTGCGCCGGTGGTGTGACTCAACGCGCCGGAGCCGGCAGAAGCGGCCACGGGGTAGTTACAGCCATATGGAAGGTCATATTCCGTGGAGGGTGGATGTTCGGCAAGCACAGCGCAGCAGTGGTGACGGGTTCCCTGGCCCTGGTGGCCTCGTCGGTGGTCTGGGCTCCAACTGGTCAGGCCCATGAGCCTGTGCCCGAGAGAGTTTCGTGCACAGGCTCCAGCACCAGCACATACGATCCGCCCTTGACCTTGCTGCCGCGCTCGACCCGCGTCAAGACAGATGCCAGTTACAGGTGCGCGGTCACTCCCGGCCGCACCGTGCCGGCCACCGGCCGCCTGGAAGGGACGTCGCCGTCAGCGTCCTGCGCCACGCTGGGCAGCTCGCGCTTCGGGGAAGTCGTCCACTACGGTGACGGGAAGCGATCGTCGATCGCCTACGACAGCAGCACCACCGTTCGTGTCGCAGGCGTCCTCGTGGTCAGGCTGTCGGGCCGGGTGGTCGAGGGCCGCGGCGAAGGGCTGGCGGCGCATCGGACCGTCGCCGCGCTCCCCAGTGAGCTGCCCACCTCATGCCTGTCATCCGGGCTGCGGAGCAGCAGCGGCGAGGCAAAGCTGGAGATCGGGCCGTGAACCGGACTCCGGTGGGCATTCCCACCGAACCGATCGGCAGCATTCCGCGGCCCGCCGAGCTGCTCGCCGCCATGGCGGACCATGCCGAGGGCCGGATCGGCGACGCCGAACTCGCCGCCGCCCAGGACCGCGCGGTCCGCGACACTGTCCACCGCCTGGAGGAGATCGGCTCCCCGGTCGTCACCGACGGCGAACAGGCCAAACCCAGCTTCGCCACCTACCCGCTGACCGGCCTGGACCGACTGGCACCCGACGGCGTCGTCATCCCGTTCGCCGACGGGCACCACCGGCAGCTGCCCCGCCTCACGGGCGGACCACTGCGCTACGGCGTGTACGCCGACCGCTACCTGCACGCCGCCCTCCGGCACACGGACTCACCGGTGAAGCAGGCCGTCATCGCGCCGTCGGCGCTCAGCCTCCTCTATCCACCCGACGGCATCGACGGATACCCCCGCGAAGCCTTCCTCGACGACCTCACCACCGAGGCCGAAGCGGACATCCGCCGATGTCTGGACGCAGGCGCCCACCGCGTCCAGCTCGACTTCACCGAAGCCCGTCTCGCGCTGAAACTCGACCCGAGCGGCAACCTGCTGGACCAGTTCATCGCCCTCAACAACCGCGTCCTGGAACGCTTCTCCACCACCGAACAGGCCAGGATCGGAATCCACACCTGCCCCGGCGGCGATCAGGACTCCACCCACAGCCTGGACGTCGACTACACAGCTCTGCTGCCAGCACTCCTTCACCTCAAGGCCGGCGCCTTCTACATCCAGCTGGCCAGCGAGCCCGATCCGGACAAAGTGCTCGCCGTCCTCGCCGAACATCTCCCCGACCAGGCCCAGGTCTTCATCGGCGTCACCGACCCGATCGACCCACGCGTCGAAACACCCGAGGAGGTACGCGACCGCGTCCTGGCTGCAGCCCGTCACCTGCCCCCAGACCGCCTGGGCACCTGCGACGACTGCGGCTTCTCCCCCTTCGCCGACGACACCTCCACCTCCCGCGACACCGCCTTCGCCAAGATCAGCGCACGCGTCGAAGGCACCGCCTTGGCCGCCCGCGAACTTACTGACTTCGGCTCGTCAGGGTGAACTCGTTCGAAGTCTCTGAGGCGCCTGGCGCGGTGGCTGTATCTGGTGGTGTGTGAGGTACGGGGAACGGATGCGGGCTGTCTGCTGCGGGACGGCGGCACCGCGAGGCAGTACGGATGCAGGCGGCCGAGCTGTTCGAGCAGGAGATCAAGCCGGTATGAGATCGCACGGCGGCTGAGAGTGAGCCGGAAGTCTGCCTGCCTGCGGCACCAGCTGTGGCGGGACGGCGGTGTGCGGGCTCTGGTCTCCCGTTGCCCGAGGGGATCTCGATGCCGTCTGTCTCCGTGTTGCGTGGAGAAGCCGGCTGCGTATCTCGAGCAGGGCTCGGCCGTGCACGGCTGGGTGGAGGACCGAGCGTGGGCGGCTGCCCGGGAGTTCCGGACGGCGTTGAGATCCCACCATGCGCGGTCGGCGTCCGGTGTGTGCTCGTTCGCGGGCGGGGTCCACTCGGTGTGGGCGAAGGCGGTGTCCGCGTGGCGGTGGCGGGCCGGGCGGTGGCGGGCGGCCTGCCGGGCGCGCAGTCGGGTTTCTGCTGCGGCCATGTTGTAGGTGGCGTACCGGTTGCGGGTGCGGGCCTCGGCGAGCAGGTCGTCGATGGTCTGGCGGTCGGACGGCAGCGGGGTCATGAGCGGTTCTTCCCGTCGGGATGCTCCGGGCAGCGGCGGAGTCTGAGCATGTGGGCGAGGCGTTCGCGACCGGTGCGGAGCTGGGAGCGGACGGTGGCTTCCTCGTTGCCCATCACTTCGGCGGCTTCGGCGGCTGTGCAGCCCATGCCGTAGGGGAGGAGGATCGCGTCGCGCTGCCGTTCGCTGAGCGAGGCGACGGCGGCGTACAGGGCGATGGCGTCGGTCAGGGCGTCGCAGGGGTCATCGACGTGGTCGGCGACGGCCGCCTCGAAAGCGGCCGTCTCCATCAGCTCCGGGCGCCTTCTGCGCTTGCGGTGTATTTGGCTTGTGGTGGTCGCGATCGCGGTGTGTTCTCGGCGGGACTCGCCAGCAACAGCGTCCACCAGTTGGTGTCCTTGGTGTGGGTTACGCCGAGGCCGCTGTCGCGATAGGAGCAGTTGATCAGGTTCCGGCGGTGCGGTGGGCTGGTGTTCCAGGCGGTGACCACGGCTTTCGGAGTGGGGTATCCGGCGGCGATGTTCTCGGCCAGTGCATGCTGGGTGTAGTGGGTGCCACGAAGGCGGTCGGCGAGTGTCGTTCCGTTGATGTGATGGGACAGCGTGCTGGTGTGGGCCATCAGGTCGGTGTATCGCTGGGCCGCGCGGTTGAGAGCCGGCACGAAACGCAAGGGCGGGCAGCCGGCGGAACGCCTGAGGTCGTTGATCAGGCGCAGGGCGCTGTCTGTTGTTCCTGTGACGCCGCTGGCGGGGGATGCGTCGGTGAGACGGTGCGGCACGTGGTCGGCAGGGGCGTGGGCCGCGGCGATCTGCGGGGCGGTGAAGGTGGCGGCCAGAGCGCAGGCGGCGATCAGTGGCAGGCAGGCGAGGTGGCGTGGTCGCATGGTCGTGTCCCTTGCGGCTGGTCTCGGTGGTGGCCGGGGCGCGGCCTCGTGGAGGGCGCGCCCCGGTTGTGCCGGGACCGGTGGGGGCGGAGTGTGCCGGTCCCGGGGGTCGTCACCGGGTCAGCTGATGACCGGGGGGACGAAGCGGCACCTGTCCTGGGGCTTCTCCTTGTAGCTGGGGTCGAGCGCCTTGAGGACCTGGGCGATGGCGATGGGGTCGTAGGAGCTGCCGATGTGGTCGGTGTGGTCCTTGGCGCAGACGTCTTGCAGGGTGATGTTCTTGACTCGGTTGGTGGGGCCGCTGTCGTGGATGTACTGGCGGTCGTAGGGGGTCACCACCTCGTCGAAGCGGGTGACGAGGGTGGTGTAGGTGACGCCGGGCATGGTGTCGCCGCCGGCGTCGAGTTCCCGGTTGACGGCCGAGCCGATGGTCTGGTCGGCGAGGGCTTGTCCTCCGAACTTGGCGACGGGGGCGAGCAGACCGAGTTTCTTGGCGATGGTGGCCAGTCCCATCATGGTGGTGCCGTGATTGCTCGGTGAGATGCCCACGAGGTGGTTGACCGCGTTCGCCTCGGGGTTCTCGGCGTTGGCGCCGCCTTCGAACTTCAGGTAGTAGCGGGGCAGGATCCCGCCTCCCTGGGAATGGCCGACGAGGTCGACCTGGACGCGCTCGCCGTTCTGGTTGTTCTGGCTCATCCGAGTGCGGACGCGTTCGACGAAGGTGGCGACTTCCTTGGCGGACTGGGGGATGGAGCGTTTCCCCTTGATGACGTCGCCGATGTCCGCGCCGTAGTTGAGGGCGAAGACGCAGTACCCTTCCGCCTTGAGCCTGGGGGAGAGTTCGCTCCAGTTGTTGTAGGCGTTCTCCCAGGTGCCGTGGATGAGGACGACTGGCCGCGGGTGCTTCTCGGTCAGCTTGCAGTTCCAGTCGTTCGCGCCGGGCGGGTCGGCGTTGGGCCGGGTGAGCGAGGCGAGGAAAGCGCGGTGCCAGGCCGTGTGGCCGACGAGCCTGGGAGCCGAAGCGGGCGCGGCGGCTGAAGCGGGCGCGGCGGCCGAAGCGGTGGTCTTGTCGGGCACAGCCGTGTCGGCGAAAGCGGCCGGTGCGGCGGTGGACAAGGCCACAGCCGCCGCGCCGGCCGCAAACAGCCGGCGGCGCCTGGTGATTCGTGGACGGGCAGGGGTGTGCTCTGCTGTGAGGTGCATGAGGCGAAGTGCCTTCCGGGTCGTTTACGAAGCGGCGGTCGCGGTGGTGACGAGGGGCGGTCGTGCTCAGAGGGACCGGCCGCTGGCTTTCCGCGTCCTGCACCGCCGATGAGACGGTCGCGGTACGGCAGACGCGGCGCGCGCCGCAAAGGGAGTGACCCGCCGTCACTCGTGAATGGTCACGGCCCGGTGTGAGGCGGTCATTTCGATAATGCGCCTGTCAACCCGTCAAGGAACCGTAAGTCACCCGTTCGAGCTCAATAGAAGGACAATCATGTTGATGGGCGCAGAGCGCTGCCTGTGCCCGGAAGCCGGCTGCTCGTTTGGGTGAGGGAATTGGCCACACACCTGTTCCCGGTCACTGACCGTGCCGTGCAGGCGCGATCGCAGGTTCGCCTGTCTGCGGCCCGGTGTTCGCCGGAAGATGCACGGCGCTGCGGCTGCCCACGAGTCCGGGCACGTCTGTGCAGACCGAAAGCCCCGAACTGTGCTCTCCAACCTGATGTCTGCGCTGGTCAGCAACCTGCTGGCCAGTGCGGTACGCCGGTCGGCAGCAGGTCCCCGATCAGCAAGTCGTAGCCGGCTGCGGCGCTTGGGACGCCTAGCCGGGCGTGTTCACGGAAGCGGTGACAGCCGGGCTGGAAGCTCGTTGAAGCAGGCGCCCGGCCAGCCATATCACAGGGGCGCGCATGACCGCCCCGTCGCGAATTACGCGCCGCCAGTAAGCCCCATTGCGCTTAGTAGTTCCAGATGCGCCGGTGCTTTCGCGAAAGTGTGATTGACGTGGACTGTTGCCAGTGGTCACGGTGGGTACGTCCGATGTGACAGCGGCGCCCGTTTGTGACGGGAAGCGCCATCCCCCAATCCTCTGTTTGATGGATGCGTGCTGCCGCCTGCCCAGAGAGGAAAACACACATGACACAGCGCAACCGGCGTGCTCCGCGCCTGGTTCGGGCCGCAGCGACCGCAGGACTGGCGGCGGGACTGGTCCTGGCCGGCCCCGCCGCCGTCCAGGCCGCCGACACCGACGTGGCCATCTCCTGCTCGACCTCCGGCAACATCCACTTCGAGCCGGGCGTCCAGCTGATCCCCACCCCCCAGCAGGCCAACATCCGCATGGAAGGCAACTGCTACGACAACAGCGGCGACCCCAACAGCGGCACCACCATCGCCGGCGCCCGAGTGACCAGTGGTTTCGAAGGGTTGGTGTTGAGCTGCCTGGCCAGCCCGCTCGCCCGCGGTGAGGGGTCCGGCACCATCGAGTGGACCCTCGACAACGGGGAGACGGCCACCAGCACCGTGGACATGCGCATCGACCGCACCGTGCTGAACACCGCTCACATCACCGGACACGTCACCCAGGGCCGCTTCCAGAACCAGGACTTCACCGCCGACATCCACATGAGCTTCTGGCAGGGCGTCGGCGACTGCACCGTCGGCGCGCCCATGGGCGGCGTCAAGGACGCCGGCATCGCCGGGCAGTTCACCATCGGCTAGCCATCCGGGACGAGAGCGGTGACATGACGGAGGCCGCGGCCATTGGAGCTGGCCACGACCCCCGCCGCCCTCACCCTCTCACCACCCGAGCCATGCAGTCATCCCCACACCGAAAAACAACGCACAGGAGGTACTCCACACACACATCAGTTCCCCGAAGGAGGGAGAGAGCAGACCGTGCCCGGCGGCCAGCCCTTCTCCCTCCTTCGCCGAACCACCCTGCGTAGCTGCCTCAACCCCAGGCCTGCCCGGCGGGCCCCAGACACATCGGCTGGATGCCACCGCCAGGCGCGGCATCCTACCCGTCACGCTCCCCACCGCCCCTGCCTGCGAGAACGCCACATCGAAACGGTCACCCCGGAGAAGAAGGGCCAGGCAACTGTGCTCTCGCTCTGCGGTGGCGTGGTCGACGTCGACGAGCGCCCGGAGTGCCGGCCCGTGCCCGTCGCTGTGCCGTCCCTCTGTCACCGGCCCGGTAGCCGGAGCAGCGCGTCCGGGACGACGGCTTGGCCGTCGGCGGTGCGGTGGTAAGGATCGGCGATCCAGTCCAGTGGTCGGCACAGCTCTCGGCGGCGGGCCTTCTGGATGAAGGCGAGCGCGACTCTGTTCACGGTCAGCGCGTGTCCGGCACGGTGCCGGACCGCGGGCGCGGTCCAGGCCCCTCCTCCAGGGCCGCCGACCGCAGAACGCGGGCCACTCCCCGGCCAGCTGTGCTCCGTAGGGGGCGGGGAACCACGTCTACGTGCGTCCGGCCCGCCCCATCGTGAGCCGGTCCACCAGCCCTTCCGCGCGCAGCTTCGCCAGCTGCCGCCGGGTCTGCTGGATCCGGGCATCGGCTGACCGCCGACTCGTCACGGCGCCGCAGACGCCTCACCACTGGAGGAGCACCATTCCGGCAGCGGCGCCGCTGGCGAGGCCGAACAGCGCCACTAGGTCGCCCGGCCGCAGCCGTGCCTGCCGCGTCGCCTCGACCAGTTGGAGGGGCAGGCTGGCCGTGGCGACGTTGCCGTAGTGCGGGAAGGTCTGGACGACCCTGTCCTTCGGGATGCCCAGCGCATCGCGGATGGCGTGCGTAAACGCCACGGACGGCTGGTGGACGCAGAACAGATCGATGTCGTCGATTGTGCGGCCCAGTGCGCGCAGGCCCTCGAACGCCGCCGCCTCCATGCCTAGGAAGGAACCGGCCAGCGCGGCGGAGTCGAAGCGTACGGTCATCGTGCCGAGGGATGGTGCGAAGTAGGGGTTGCTCACGGTGGCGGCCCGCCAGCCCGCGGAGTTGGCCCGGAAGTGACCGCCCAGCATCCCGGGGTGGTCACCCCCTTCCATCAGGAGCGCCGCGCCCAGGTCGCCGAGTGTGCAGGCAGGCAGGAACTCGGCGAGGTCGTTGCCACGGTGGGGCGGCTGGCGGGAGAGGAGGCTTCCCCGTTCTCCGGTGCAGATGAGGACCCGGTGGTACTGGTCGGTGCGGATCAGGGCGTCGGCGATCTCCATGGCGTTCAGGAGGCCGTTGCAGGCGTTCTTCACGTCGAAGGCCGAAGCGGTGATGCCGATCTTGTCGGCCACGATGTGAGCCGTGGCCGGTTCCTCCACGTCCTCGCACGCCGAGGCGAAGATCACCAGGTCGACGGCGTCGGGGAGCAGCCCGGCCTGGCCCAGCACTTGCCGCCCGGCCGCTGCGGCGAGATCCGAGGGCCAGGTGCCCGGCGGGGCGACGCGGCGCTGCTCGAAGCCGTACATCTGCCTGAGGAGGCCGGGCAGCACTCGTGCGCCCGGATCACGGACGCGCAGCGATTCCTCGATCTCCTGGCCCGTCTGGTGACCGGGGGGCACGTGCACGGCGACCTGGCTGACGGTGCTGTAGCGCTTCCGGGCGCGGGGAAGGGAGGCGGCGGGCATGTGCGGTCTCCTGTGCAGGGTCGTGTCAGCTTTGCCAGGTCCGCAACGCCAGGACGACGTTGTGGCCTCCGAAGCCGAAGGAGTGGCTGACGGCGGTGCGTACGTGCTGCTGGCGCGGCTCTTTGACGACGAGGTCGATGTCGAACTCCGGGGCAGGTGCCTGGAGGTTGGCCACGGGCGGGACCACGCGGTGCTGCATCGTCAGCACCGTGAGGACCGCCTCGACGGCGCCCGCCGCCCCCAAGGTGTGCCCCAACGCGCCCTTGGCGCTGGTGACGCTGGGACGGTGCGGCAGGACGCGGGCGATCAACGCGGCTTCCGTCGCGTCGTTGAGCGGGGTGGAGGTGCCGTGGGCGTTGACGTGCTCGACATCGTGCGGAGAGACGCCCGCTTCCGTCAGTGCCGCGCGCAGCGCGGCTTCCGCGCCCCAGGCCCCTTCGGGGGGAGAGGTGGGGTGGTAGGCGTCGGAGGTGCTGCCGCACCCGGCGAGCAGGGCGCGGGGGCGGGCGCCGCGGGCCAGGGCGTCGTCGGCACGTTCCATGACGAGGATGCCGGCGCCCTCGGCCATCACGAAGCCGTCCCGGTCGGCGGCGAAGGGGCGCGAGGCCCCGCTGACGTCATCGACGCGCTCGGAGAGGGCGCCCATCCGCCAGAAGCCGGTGGTGCACAGCCGTCCGATGGCCGCTTCGGCGCCGCCGGCCACCACGATGTCGCACAGGCCCGACGCCAGCAGATCGCGGGCCACGGCGATCGCGGTGGCCCCGGAGGCGCAGGCGGTGGCGGGTGCCAGGCTCGCACCGCGGGCGTTCAGGTCGATGGAGACACCGCCCGCCACCTGATTGGGAATGATCATGGGAATGGCCAGGGGGGAGACCATGTCGGGCCCGCGCTCGTGGAGCCGCGCCTGCTGCTCCTCCCACTTCTGTACGCCCCCCATGCCGCAGCCGATAACCGTCGCGACCCGGCTTGCGTCCCAGGCCTTGGGGTCGAGTCCCGCGTCGGCCACGGCTTCTCGGGCGGCGAGGACCGCGAACTTCTCCGCGCGGCCCATCCGCCACGACTTGCGGCCGACTCTGTGGTCGAGCTCCTCGTCCGACAGCCGGATGCGGCAGGAGAAGTCGACCGGCAGACCGGCGAGGAGGGGGTCCCTGGCGGCCGCGGAGCGCCCGGAGCAGACGCCGTCCCAGGTGGTGTCCGCGTCGTCACCGGCCGGTGTGACCATCCCGAGTCCGGTGATGGCGACCGGGGTCGTGGCCGCGCCCATCAGGGTGCCACCGTGGCTGCACGCAGCTCGTCCAGGTGGTCGGCGACTTCGGCGAGGGTGGTGGTCCGTACGGCGTGCTCGCTGTCGATTTTCACGCCGAGCCGTTCCTCCAGGATGAGCGCGAACTCCGCCAGGGCCAGGGAGTCCAGGTCGAGTTCTTCGAGGGTGGCGCCGGGCACCACCTCGTCCTCGGGGATGCGGAAAGCGGAGGTGAGAGCGGAACGGATGACGTCGAAGGTGAGGGTGGTGTTGTCCATGGCAATGACCTCGCTCGGGTTGGGCCGGCTCGGGTTGGGCCGGCTCGGGTTTCGCTGAATCGGGGGTGAGGGGCGTTCCGCGTCGGCTGGCTTCCGCACGGACAGCGCGCGCAGAGTGGGTGGCAGCCACCAGTTGAGGTGGCCGAACAACCGCATCAGGGTCGGCACGAGCACCATGCGGATCAGCGTGGCGTCCACCAGCACCGATGCGGTCACCAGGAAGCCCAGGTGCCGCAGGTCTTGGCGCTGAGTGGTCAGCAGCGCGGCGAAGACGGCGGCCATGGTCACCGCGGCGAGGGTGATGGGGCGTGCGGTCTCGCTGAGACCGCGCGCGACAGCGGCACGGTGATCGCCGTGGGTGCGGTAGTACGCGGTGATGCGGTGGACGAGGAAGACCTCGTAGTCCAAGGACAGTCCGAACACGATGGTCAGGGCGAGCACCGGGACCACGACGTTCACACGGTCGCCGGTGAGGTCCGTGAACCGGGCAAGGAGACCGAAGGCCGCCGCCGTTGCGAGCGCGTTCATCAGCAGTGCCTTGATGGGGATGAGCAGGCTGCGGAAGGCCACGAGCATCAGCAGGAGGGCACCCGCCGCGCACAGCCCGGCCACTTGCCACAGAGCGGCGCGCAAAGTCGCGTGGAAGTCGGCCATGGCCGCGGCGGGACCGGCCACGTGCACCGGCTGCCCGGCAGGGAACGCATGGGCCGCGGCCGCCTCGATGTCCCGCACCAGCCGCGCGGAGCCAGCCGTGTCCACCGGCACCCGGTCGGTGACGACGGCCAGGGTCAGGTCACGTCCGTTGTCCAGGGTGCGGACGGCGGTGACGCGGGGGTCGTCCCGCAGTACGGCCGTCAGAGGGCCCGTGTTCACCGGGCCCTGGCCGGTGCGGTGAGGCAGTGCCAGCAGGGTGGTGTTGGCCAGGCCGTTCCGTTCCAGCTGCTCCAGTCCGCTGCCGGCAGCGCTGCGGGTGATGGCGGCGCGGTCCAGGTTCGGGGTCAGGAACAGTCCGCCGACCGGTGCGATGGCGAGGGCGAGCACGGCGAGGGCTGCTGCCAGCCAGGGCCAGGGATGGCGCATGAGATGGGCGGCCCATCGCTCCCAACGGTCCAATGATCTCCCGCCGTTCGCGGCGGCTTGCTTGAACCGTGGGCGGGAGTGCGTACGCTGGCGCCGGTACAGCAGCGGTCCGAGGCGGAGCAGGACGACGGGCAGGACCAGCCAGACGGTCGTCGCGGTCACCAGGGCGGTGAGCCCGGCGGCCAGCCCCATCGTGCGGACCATCTGCGACGGAATGATGTACAGGATTGCCGAGGTCACGACGACCGCGCCCCCGCACCACAGCATGGCTCGCCCGGCGCTCCTCCGGGCCGACGCGACCGCTTGCCGGTGACCAGATCCTTCGCGTACGAGGTCACGGTGACGGAGTACGAACAGCAGGGCGTAGTCGAGACCCAGGCCGAAGCCGATCGTGGTGGCGACGGTGAGAGCCATGCTGTCCACCGGCCACAACAGGGCCAGCGCGCTGAGGAGTCCGGCGCTGAGCAGTGCGCACGTACCTGCCATCACCGCTGTCACCAGTGCCGCGCCGAGCGAGCGCAGTCCCAGGACAAGCAGCAGCAGCACGATGGGCGCGGTCACCAGCTCAAGACGCCGCAGGTCGCGCAGGTCGGCGTGGTGCAATTCGGCGAAGACCGGAGTCAGACCCGTCACCGCCACAGAGACACGGCCACCGGAGGCGGCGGCCGCCGTGTGCTCGGCCGTGGCACGCCAGCGGGGCAGCAGCCGGCGGCGGGTCTCGGCGTCCCCCTCCGTTCCCACCAGGGCATGGGCGTGATGGGGGTGGGTGTCGCGCGGCCGGGGGAGCGGCATCGCCGTGCCGACGCCGGCCGCCTTGCCGACCGCCTCCAAGGTGGCGGACACAGCGCGCTGGTAGGGCTTCTCGTCCACGCGCAGCGAAGGGGAGTTGAAGGCGAGCAGCATCTGCTCGGAGCCGAGGCCGGGCATGCGGTCGGCGACAAGCCGGGCTGCGTGGTCCGACGGGCTGCCCGGAACCTGCGGGGCGATGCCCCGCAACCGCTCCTGCCCCGCCGGGATCGCCAGGCAGGCACCCAGGACGAACACCGCCCACAGGAAAATAATGTACCGGCCCATCCGGGTGTCCGACCACGGCACGGCTGACTACTCCTTCACGCAGAGAGGACAGCAGGAGTTCACCTGAAAGGTTTATTTGCCTTTTGGGGCATCTGAATGACCCTTTTGCATGCTCGGCCGCGTGAGTCGAGGAAGTTCGGTCGTGTCACATGCGCAGCGGGCTCGCATATTCGTCATGCTCGCACGGTGATCGTTCAAGGTGTCGGATATCCGGGCGGCGGCATGTCCGACCGCGAATTCGGCTCGTCACGTCCAAGAGAGGCAGCTATGAAAAGCGTCGTCGTCACCGGGGCCACCAGCGGCATCGGCATGGCCACGGCCCTGGAATTGTCCGCTCGCGGATACCAGGTCATCGGCACGGCCCGTACCACCGAAAAAGCCGAGAAACTCGCCGCGACGGCCGCCGAGCGCCACATGCACCTTCACACGGTCCTGCTCGACGTCACGGACAGGGACTCCTGCCGGACCGCCATGGCGGAGATCACCGACATGACCGAGGGCGGCCCCTGGGCGCTCGTGAACAACGCCGGCATCGCGGTCTCCGGAGCCTTCGAAGACGTCTGTGAAACCGACGCGTGGGCCGTCCTGGAAACCAACCTGCTCGGCACCGCCCGGATGACGCGCCTCGCGCTGCCCACCATGCGCCGCCGGGGCGAAGGCCGCATCGTGCAGATAAGCTCGGTGGCCGGGCTGGTCGCCATGCCACTCAACGGCTGGTACTGCGCCGGGAAGCATGCCCTCGAAGCCCTGACCGACGCGTTGCGCCGGGAGACCGCCGGCAGCGGTATCCACGTCTCGCTGATCGAACCGGGCTTCATCAACACGCCCATGCTCACCGACGGGCTCAGACACTTTCCGGCTCACACCCGTTACGAGACGGCGTACGCAACCATGCGCCGGATCGTCGCTAGCCGTGGCCCCCTTGGTCCCGAGGTCGTCGCCCGGACGGTGGTGAAGGCGCTGACCGTTCCGGTTCCCCGCCGCCGTTACGGCATCGGCTACGAGGCGGCCCTCGGGCGGCTCGCCCGGCTCGCCCCGTCCGCCGCCGTCGACCTAACCCTGCGTACCGTCCTTCAGCTGAACCGGAGTTGAGATGACGACCCCCCACACCGCCCTGCGTCACCTGCCGCGCGACGTCCGCTTCGACTGGTCGGACCTGCCGCTGCACTGGGTCCCGAACGAACCGCAGGTCACCCACACCCTCAACACCCTGCATCTGCTCTTGCCCGAGGGGGAGCGCTGGTTCTGCCGGGTCTTCCGGCAGGCACTCCCCATGGTCACCGACGAACATCTGCGCGACCGGCTGCACGGCTTCATCGGCCAGGAGGCGATCCACGCCCGGGCCCATGAAGAAGTGCACGGCAGGCTGCGCGCTCTCGGGCTGGACATCGACCCCTACCTGCGGCAGATGGAGTTCCACTTCCGCGAGATCCTTACTCCTCGGGACGAGCCGTCCTCGCCCCACTACCGCGAACAGGTGACGGAGCTGGCCGCCATCGTCGCCGCGGCCGAGCACTTCACGGCCGCCTTGGGCGCCTGGGTCCTGGACACCCCGGCCCTCGACGGCGCCGGTGCCCACCCCGCGATGCTCGACCTGCTGCGCTGGCACGGCGCCGAGGAGGTCGAACACTCCAGTGTCGCCTTCGACCTGCTCGTCCACCTGGACCCGGGCTACATTCGACGGCTGCGCACCGCCGCGCTCACCGGAGCCAACGTGCTCTGGCTCCTGACGCGCGGCACCCGCTACCTCATGAGCATCGACCCCCAGCTGCGCGGCTCAGTGCGCTTCACTCCGCGCGCTCACCTCGTCGCGGCCCGCCGGGGACTGCTCTGGCCGCCCGCCTTGCTCGCCGGCTCCGCCCTGCGCTACGTACGCCCCAAGTACCACCCGTCACGAGACTTCGACCTGCGGCCCGCCCTGGCCTATCTGGCCCGCTCTCCCGCCGCCCGCGCCGCCGTCCGGCTCTGACCCGCGCCACCGCCCGACGACTCGAAGCCGCCGCTCGTCCCTCCTCGCCCCTGGAGTTCTCATGCCCACGCGGCCGCAGCCTCCGACCGACCTGTACCGACCCGAACGCCCCGATCAGTTCCTCACCCAGCTGACCCGGCTGAGCCGAGTCCTGTTCTTCCTCCTCGCTCTCCCCGGCGTCCGGCGCACTTCCCGGCCGCCTGCGCACGTCCCCGCGGAAACACCGCTGACCGTACGCGCGCGACGCGAACTCGCTGCGGACATCGTCGAGTTCACCCTGGCAGCGGAACGGTCGTGCGCACCGTTGCCCGCCTGGCAGCCTGGCAGCCATCTCGACGTCATCCTGCCCTCGGGCCGGATGCGCTCGTATTCCCTGTGCGGCGACCCCGCCGACACGACCGTGTACCGCATCGCCGTACGCCGCCTGGCCCGTGGGCGGGGCGGCTCCCGAGAACTGCACGACGCGGTGCCACCCGGCACCCGGCTGACCGCTCGCGGTCCCTTCTGCGCCTTTCCCTTCGCGGCCGAACCCACCGTCCTCTTCCTGGCCGGCGGCATCGGCATCACGCCCCTGCTGCCTATGGTCCGGGAAGCCGCACGGCGCGGCCTCGACTGGCACCTCGTACAGACCGGACGGAGCCAGGCCGCTCTGCCCTACGCCGCCGAGTCGGCTGCACTGGACCCGACCGGCACCCGGATCACCACCCACCACTACGACACCGACGGCTACCCCGACCCCGCCGCCCTGCTCGCGTGCGCCCCGCGCCACGCCGCGGTGTACTGCTGCGGGCCCGCACCGTTCCTGGACTCCGTCCGCCGCGCCCTGGCCGCACGGGCGGGCCAGCCCTTGCACGCTCAGCGCTTCACCGCGGCTCCGGTGGCCGAAGGGGCCCCCTTCACCCTCCGCCTGCGTGACGGCACGCGTCTGCCGGTCCCCGGCGACCGGGCCGCCCTCGACGTCCTGCTCGACGCCCGCCCGGCCGCCCCCCGCTCCTGTCGCCAGGGGTACTGCGGAACCTGCCGCCTCCAGGTGCTCGACGGCACCCCGGACCACCGCGACCACATCCTGACCCCCGAGGAGCGGGAGGCCGGCGCCCTGCTGCCCTGCGTATCGCGGGCCAAGGAGGGGACACTGCTGTCCGTCGACCTCTGACACGCACTATTGCGCCGGCCCTCTCCGGCCCGTATGGATGTGGCGGATCACGAAGTGGGCGACGTGGGCCCGGTGGCCGAGGTGCCAGCCGATGGCGCTGGAATTCTTGTACGGTCGCCCGGTCACCTCGTCCGGGGCGAGGTCCTGCCGCAGGTCGTCGGTGTAGGCGCGGGCCCGGTCGTATTCGCGCAGCAGCGATGCTGGCCTCACCGCCGGGAAGGAACTCTCCGCCCGGTGCGGCTGGCACCTGGCCAAGACCACCCCTATCCAAGAGGGCGCGGCCGCGGGCATCCAGACCTGGTGCGCGGCGTGCGGCGCCGACGACCTATCGCCACCGCCCGCGCGGTCGACTCGATGCACATGGGGTGGTGCCCGCCTGCGCGAGGTCCAGGAGGGCTGGAGGCGGTGGCCGCCAGTTGGGCCGGCTGCCCGGTTCCGCTGCGGGTGATTCCCGCGCCGGGTGGCCGAGGGCTGCGCAGCCGGGCGTCCGCGGCGTTTGGTGGGGCTGCTGCCCGGGGCGCCGGGCACCGGTGTGCGGCTGCGCGACGGGTCTGCGCATTGTGGCGCTGACCTGCATGGTCGGGCTCATGGTTGGGGTTGGGCGGGTCGTGGTCGGGGTGGCTGCGTACTCCGATGCGTAAGGGCTGGGCAACCGGGCTGTGCGGTGCGCAGGCGGCTGCCGGATGCGCCCTGGGCTGGTGTGTGCGCAGCGGGCTGACCGGCATGGTCGGGGGTAGCCGTCGGCCCATGGTCGGGGTCCGTGGTTGGGGTTCGGGCGGCCGTGGTCGGCCCTGCGCGGGCCGTGGTCGGGGTTCGGGGCGGGTGACGTGTTGAGGGTGGTGGCGCACGACCTCCCCAGGTCTTTGTGTGCGCCACCGCCCCGACAGTTTCCCCGCGCGGCACGACGTCCGCTGCGTCGTCCAGCCGCTGGACCTGTTACCCGGCCCCCTGCTGCTCATGCCCGCCGGTCGGCGGTGGTCCAGGGCACGCCCTGGTCGGGGCCGTGCACGGGCCGCCAGACTGGCGCGCCGGGCCCGGCCCGGAGGACATCGGTGAGTGCCGCGGCGAGCACGGGAACGCCCCGAAGGCCGGCCGTGTCCGGTTCGGCGGCCGCCGCGTGCAGCGTGCTGATCTGCTCTCGACCCCGGCCGCCCCGGTGCCGTCCAGGACGAACAATAGCCTCAGGGGCGGGCAGTGCAGCCGTCGTCCCACCCGCGCGGCGCCCTGGACTGCGCCGGCTGCCGCAGCCGGACGGGAGCACGCCTGCACAGCCGTGCAGGCGCGCGTAGGCGGCCGGCCGCGCGCCCAGGCGCCCGGGCTCTGCGGTGGCGCGGTCGACGTCAACGAGCACCTGGAGCACCGCGCCGCGCCCGCCCGGGCCGGTGCGGTAGTGGAGCAGCACGTCCGGGACGACGCCCTGGCCGCCGGTGATGCCGTGGCCGGGGCCAGTTCAGGGGCCGGCACAGCTCTCCGCGGCGGCAGGCGTCCTGGAAGGCGAGCGCGACCTCTTCACGGTCAGCGCGTGGCCGGCATGCTGCCGGACCGCGCCGCGGTCCAGGGCCCGCCAGCTGGTCCGGAGGGTTGTTCTTCAGGATGGATCGGTCGATGACCGTCAGCGACAGATGCTCCCCCCACTCCTGGGGTGGGGAGCGCCGACTCCTTTTCTGCTGCGCTGGCGAACATATGCCTACTGCCGCGGGTGTGCTGGCCAGCAGGAGCTTCACCGGGTGGCGGATGCGGGCATCGGGCGGCGTGGCCGGGTGCTATGGCAGTGGGCCGAGGGGAAGGTCGATGTAGGACTCGTTGCCCTGGGGGGAGGTGATTTCCAGGGCGGACGGGATGGTGTTGTCGTCGGCGAAGAAGGGGTCGTAGCTGTCGATGACGAGCTGAAGTTGACGACCCTTGGCGAGGACGTAGTGGGTGGGCTGCATGCGGAAGGTGACGGTGGCCGCCTGCTGGTCGGTGAGGGTGTAGGGGGCGTGGGTGACGATGGTGGCCCGGCCGGTGGCGGGGTCGCAGTCCAGGAGATAGGCGACGAGGGTGGCGTTGTTCGTCTGCGGCTTCACGGTGATCTTGGCCTCCAGGTCGCCCTGGACGCGCATGGGCTGGTCCAGCGGCGTGGTCGTCCAGATGGCGGCGACGTCGCGCTTGATCTCGGCGGTGCGGTAGACGTGAGGCAGTCCGGCACGCTCCTTCAGGCCTGTCTGGACGAGCTTGGGGGCGACGACGATCCCCGCGTCCGGACCGGCGGGCTGCACGGAGCGGGTCCAGCCCGGCTGCGGCTGGCCTTGTGCCATCGGTGCGTCCTGCTGCCCCTCGGGCACGGCGCCAAGGTGGAAGCGCTGCTTGGGCAGGGCGTAGCTCGCCCAGTCGGGGTGGGTGAGGTCGGACAGAAGGTTGTGCATGTACTCCGAGCGGATGCCGAACTGCGGCCTCGCGCCGTCGCCGGCGCTGCCCCCGAGGTGATGGTCCATCCAGCGGTAGGCCATCTCGGTGGGCTTGGAGATGGCGCCGAACAGGCCGGGCAGTTCGCCGTTGCCGTGGTCGCCGATCTGCACCAGCAGCGATTTGGGGCCCTGCAGCCCGGTGAACAGGTCGATGACGGCGGGTACCGAGAAGATCGTCTCGTGCCAGTAGGTGGTCATCAAAACCGGCAGCTTGCGCTCGTTGTAAGTCGCCAGGTGCTGCATCGGCGAGCGAAGCCGGGCAAACTCCCTGACCTCGTCGTCGATGACGTTGTCGCGGACCTTCTTGATGACCTGTCGGAACTCCGCCGAGCAGCGTTCCTCGTGGAACAGGGACACAAGCGCCTCGAACGCCCTGATATGCCGGGTGCCGTTCTCGAAGAGGGAGGCGAACAGATCGCCCCAGGCGCTGGCTCCGGCGACGGCCTTAACGCGAGGGTCCTCCGCGGCCAGCAGCAGGCTGGTCCCGGCCCCGTAGGAGGCGCCGAAGCAACCGATCCGGTCCACGTCGACGCCCTCCAGACCGGTGAGCCAGTTGAGGATTTCGACGCCGTCGGCGACGTCCTGGGGCCCGGCAACCTGGATCTCACCCTCGGAGCGAGCCAGTCCGCGTTGACTGTAGCCAAGGACGGCGTAGCCGCCGAGCGTCCAGCGCGGGATCGTGCCGAAATAAGCCAGGCGGCCGAGATCGTTCAGCGGAGCGGGCATGACAATGGCGGGACAGGTCTGCCCCGGCGCGAGGTGGCGCGGCACGCTCAGCCCGGCGTCGATCCGGGTCCCGTCCGCCATGACGATCGGGAACTCCCGGTACTCGGCGATCTCCGCCTGCGCCTCGTAGGTATCGGCAAGACCCCACTGGTCGAGCATGCCGATCCGGCGCGGCGACGGGTCGAGCAGCGCCGCACGGATCGCCTCCAGCCTGGCGACATCGTCAGGGCTGAGAGCGAATGGGTTCTCCGGGGATCCGTTGACCGGCATGAATGTTCCGCCTTCCTCACCAGGGACTGACTGTGACGAGCTGCCAGGGGACATCTTCGGTTTAGGGGCGATTCCTTCCGGTGAGTAGACCGCGCACGCCACTCGAACGGGTGGCGTGCGCCGGTCATCCACCTACGCAGCCCCATCCAGCCGCTTCATCGGCGACAAGGAGCTCCACAAGTGCCTCGTCAAAGCCGTGCCCGGATGAACCGGAAACCCTGGCCTGCCACCCGCGGACCTCCAATAGATCGCCCTGCTGCTCACCGGCGCAGCCCGCGCCGTCGCCGCCGACGTCCGCCGCGCCGCCGACCTGCTGTCCCCTGCGGTGGGGGTGGGCGGCCTTGCCGTACTTCATCGCGGTGTCGGGTGCGATCCCGAAGACGCGCATCAGGACACCAACGAGTGACTGACCGGTACAGACCGTGGACCTTCTGAGATGCGGCTACGTCAGCACGAGGACCTTCGGGGAACCCGTCGGAGAACCACTTACCCCCAACCGGGCGGCGGCCTGCTCGGGTCCGAGCGGGGTGTCGGCGGCGGCGAGGTCCGCCAGGTCCTCGCGCTGGCAGACCTGGTCGACCTGGTCGGGGTGGTGCAGCGTTCCGTCCGGGTTCGCGCTGAGGTCGACCAGCAGGCCGCGGTCGACGAACCGGCGCACCACGAACGCGGTCACGTTCGCCTTCTCGCCGATCACGTTCGGGGTGCCGAGCGCGTCGGCGATCCGGTCGGCCGCCGCGCCGCCGCTGATCGGCGGGGAGGGCATCGCGGCCCGGAAGGCGTCGGCGTCCAGCGCCTCCACAGCGGCCCGGGACCACCGGGACGACGACACGTCGGGGGCGGGGATGAGGCCGGTGTGGCGGGCCCACCGGAAGGCGGCTGCGGGCACCTTCAGGCGCTTGGCGGCCTGGCTCGCGTCGTACTCGGTTCGTCGCATGAGATCGCCTCTCGCTCGGTCGCCGGAAGCGGCGGATAGAACACTAGAAAAGCCGTCAATACTCCTTTAAGAGATGACTTGCTAGGCGGACAGCGGTCGGCCCGACACATCGTGCGGAGGAGCTGTCCGGGTGATCAGCGGCGTCGCGACGGGTGCTGTTGCCGGACGGGCGAGGGCTGCGGCTGGATGCTTGTCCTTTGTGAGCAGCGAACAGGCGGCAACCGGGCAGACGAGGGACACGGCCGCTGGTTGTGGGCAGCACGGTGTGCGGGTGTTCCTGGGTGCCGTGCTGCATTTCCTGGACGATCCCGGTCCGGAGCTGGATCCGGCCGCTTGGGAACTGTTCGAGGACGGGGCGCTGGTGGTGGACGGCGAGGGAAAGGTCGCCTGGGCCGGGCCGGCCGCAGATGTGCCGTGTGAACTGCGCACCGGTGCCACGAAGGTGGATCACCGGGGCCGGCTCATCGTGCCGGGGTTCGTGGACACCCACCTGCATGTCAGCGAGGTCGACATCGTCGCCTCATACGGCGAGCAGCTGCTGAATTGGCTGCAGCAGTACGCCTTCCCCGCGGAGGCGAAGTGCGCGGATCCGGATTACGCCCGCACCGTGGCCGGTATCGCCCTGGAGCGGATGCTGGCCGCCGGGACCACCACCGCCTCGGTCCACACCTCCATCCACACCACCATGGTCGACGCCTTCTTCGAGCAGGCCCTGCAGCGCAACCTGCGCATGCTGAGCGGCAAGGTGCTGATGGACCGGGTCACACAGACCCCGCACTACCTGCGCGACCCGGACGTGCAGACAGCCGAGGACCAGACGCTCGAACTGATCGACCGGTGGCATGGCAAGGGCCGCCTGGGCTACAGCATCTCCCCGCGCCTGGCACTGACCTGCACCGAGGACATGCTGGCCATGGTTGCCCGGCTGCACCGCCAGCAGCCCGACTTGTGGATCCAGACCCACGGCGCGGAAAACCCCGAGGAGATCAAGCGGGTGCTCGACATCTACCGCGCCCAGGATTCCTCCTACCGTTCCTACATCGACATCTACGACCGCTTCGATCTGCTGACCGGCAAGTCGCTGTTCGCGCACTGCGTGCATATCGACGACACCGACCGCGTTCGCCTGGCCGCCGCCGGCTCGGCGGTGGCGTTCTGCCCCGACTCCAACATGTTCCTGGGCAGTGGCCTGTTCGACCTCGACGCCGCGTGGCGATACGGCGTCAGTGTCGGTCTGGGCAGCGACATCGCTGGCGGCACCAGCTACTCCCAGCTGTACGCCCTCAACCAGGCATACAAGGTGGTGGCGGTACGCGGCGGACGCCTGCACGCTCTGCGCGGCTTCTACCTGGCTACCCTGGGCGGCGCGCGAGCCCTGTCCCTGGATCGCCACATCGGCAACTTCACCGTCGGCAAGGAAGCCGACTTCACCGTTCTCGACTTCGCGGCCACCCCCACCCTGGCCCGCCGCGCCGAGATCGCCGAGACCTTTGCCGAGCGCCTGTTCGCGTTGATGATCTTGGGAGACGAGCAGGCGGTGACGGCCACTTACATCCTGGGCCGGCGCGTACACGAGCGCCAGTCACCCGCCCCCGTATAACCCCATGTACCTGCGCGTAGCCCCGCAGCTGTGCGATGAACCCCTCCCAATGGATGACGTGCCCGCGACGCGCGTAACGGGCCGTCGGGCCGTAGGTTGCCGCCATGGCCGGATAGCCGTCTCCCACGAACGTACTCAGGTCGTCTGCCTGGTGGACCCAGATCATGGAACCCAACGCTGAACACGCCGCGGGGGCGGGAGACACGACCGGTCGGCACCCGGCACCAGCTGGCCAATCGACCATGTGCTCTTCAACCACTAACGACCTCGTGCACGGTAGGCGGTGAGGCGTCGAGTTCTTGATCGTCGATCATGGTTGTGTGGTGGGGAGCGCGTCTCGTGCGGCGATCATCAGGGACCGGAGGATCACGGGCCTGTCGGCCGACGTGATTGCTGACCTCGTGGTTGAGCTGGGCCCATTGTGGCATGAACGGCACCGGGCCAGGCTTGCCTCCAGGCCGCGGAAGCGGGCTGTAGGCGCGGGTGCGAAGCACCGGCTGGTCTTCGTCGACCGGCTCCTGGCCACCCTCGTGCACCTCCGCCACGGAGTCACTCACGACGTGCTCGCCTGCTGGTTCGCAGTGGACCGCTCCACCATCACCCGCGCCATCGGAGAGGTGCGCCCCTGCTGGCCGAGCGAGGGTGCACCGTCAGCTCGGGGGTGCGGTTGCGGGCCCGGATCTCGGCGCCAGCGGGAAGACCGGCATCATCGACGGCACCGAGATCCGGGTCCGCCGGCCGGCCGCCGGACGCAAGGACCGGGACAGGTTCATTTCCGGCAAGAGCAAGCAGAACGCGGTCAAGACCATGGTCGTCACGGACGGCGAGGCCGAGTGCTCTTCTGCAGCCCGACCAGGCCCGGAAGCTGCGCGGACATCACCCACGCCCGCCAGCTCGGGCTGGTCGAGCTCCTGGCCGACGGACCCGCGGTGGAAATCCTGGCCGATGCCGGCTACCAGGGTCTGGGCGCGCAGACCGGCGGACGGGTGATCACGCCTCCGCACCGTAAGTTCAAAAAACGCCCCGGATTGGTACGAGGAGATGCACGAGCGACAGCGCAAGGCGCACTCCTCGAAGCGTATCCGTGTCGAGCACGGCATCGCCCACCTGAAGAACGGGCGGGCCCTGACCCGCCACCTTGGCCGCCGCGAACACATGAGCCACACCGTCCAGGCCGTCGCCAGCCTGCTCTCACACCAGCAGACCGCGGACCTGACGTCGGCACGGCGGGCGTGAACACCGAGCCCTACACCCTCCTCGACACCTCACCGCCTACCGTGCACGAGGTCGTAAAGGCTGTCCCGTAACCGCTGGTTGCCGCAGGCGCCGAGGCGTTCTCCGTGCTGGGCGTCAATGAGCGGCGTGGGCGTTGTCAGTGGGCCCGGGCACACTGACGGCATGAGCGCCTCTTCGCCTACCGCAGCCGATGCGTCCACACCTCCCCCTGGGTGGAGTCGATGGGCGGGCCTTTGATCGTCATCCCCGTCTCCGCGTTGGCTGCATGGCGCGGGTGCACGGAGAGCGGGGTCATGGCGGGAGACGCCACCGCTCCAGACGACTACGACCGGGCCTGTGCGGTGGACGATCTGGCCGGTGTGATCACAGTGGGCGGCGCGAACGGTGCGCAGGCACTGGTGCTGGCGGACGAGCCGGCCACCAGCTGCTATCTGCCCGAGCGCCGAGCTTTCCTGCGATGGCTTGCCGCCGATTCCGAGGCCGGACTGAAGGCCGCAGCAGAGGGCGTTCTCGCGGACCCGGCCACCGAGTGGGAGGAGTGCGGCACGTGGGTGTCGGACGGTCCGGCCGTGCTCATGGACTCCGCCGAAGCGGGCTCCGAACTCGACATCGAGTATTCCCGCGGCGGGATGCCTGATCAGGCATCGGTCCCACTGGCCGCCGGCCGCTGGAGGGTCCGGGCCACCCACACCAAGGTAGACGAGGAAAACTGGGTCGGCCTGGTCCAGCTCCTGCCCACCGAGTCTTGAACGGGCAGTTGCTCCGATGCGGGCAGTCACGCGCCGAGCGCAAGGTTGTGCAGATGGGCAATGCCGAGCATCGCGTGGTGGACACCCTCGCCCTTCAGCCGGCAGCCTCGGAGAATCTTCCAGGCCTTCATCCGCGCGAAGGCGTGCTCGACGCGAGCACGGACGATGCGGTGCGAGGCGTTGTGTTGCTGCTTCCATGCCGCAAGCTCCTGGCCTGGAGCACGCCGGTGTGGAATGAGCAGCCCGGTGCCGCGATAGCCGCCGTCAGCGATAGTGGTGACCCGGCCGACCATGGCCTTTGCGCCTGATTCTTCCCATGCCCTGCAGTCGTTGCGGTTGCCGGGCACCGGCCGTCCGACGGCAACGACCAGAGTGCTTTTTCTGCGTCCAGCACGATCTGGTGATTGGTGGAGTAGCGGTAGTTCTTGGACTGTTGGGCAATGGTGCGGTCGCGGGTGGGTACCAGGCGCACCCATATCGCCGTCGTACCACCCGGGTTGCTTGCCCGCGCGATCCGCGCAGTCAGAGACGGTACGTGCTCACCGGAACGCGGGCGCAGGGACAACGGGCACCTCGACAGTGCATCGGTCATCGGAACCATCCGAGCATGCCCGCTGATCATGCTGGGCCACTGGGAAACTCCAAGATCCCCGACAGAGTCAAGCTAAGGCCGTGTCCTATGTGGTGAGGCGGACGAGTCGCTTGTAGCAGCAGAGGGCGGCAGCCAGGCCGAGAAAGGCCAGGTAGTTGCGGGAATTGC
>NZ_JBEXOP010000041.1:0-68886 GCF_040611575.1 Streptomyces sp. NPDC006610 | reverse complement strand
TTCCAGCGCTACGGCGACAACCCGTACTCCACCCCCATGTACGGCCACCCGCTCACCTACCAGGCCGTCTCCGGCGGACTGGAGGTCGGCTACCCGACCAGCCCGGCGATCGTCGGCGACGGGCGGCAGTACGAGTACGCGCACAAGCGGGACCTGACGATCGGGCTGAGCGGGCTCAACTCGCCCGATACGAAGGCCGACGCGTGGTCGGACTGGACCGTCACGCCGTACTGGTCGGACGGGGCGCGCACGCTGCGCACCACCATCGGGCACGGCATGCCGTTCGTGTACGCGCAGGGCACCGGCGGCAACGCCCAGATCACCACGGCGTCGACCCCGACCGTCTTCTCCGACCAGGGCAACGTCGTCGGCATCACCGTCGGCGGCCACCACTACGCCCTCTTCGCGCCGACCGGCGCCGACTGGAACATCTCCGGCACGACGATCAGCGCCGGCCTCGGCAGCAAGGACTACTTCTCCCTCGCGGTCCTGCCCTCCACCGACGCGCTCGCGACGTACCGGAAGTACGCCTACAGCTTCGTCACCGGCTCGAAGGTGAAGTGGAGCGAGTCGCGCGGCACCGTCCGGGCCACCTACCGGGTCAGCACGAAGGCCAAGGAGGGCACCGAGCGCGGCACGATGCTCGCCCTCTACCGACACCAGTGGATGCACAGCGCCGACGCCCTCACCCCGTACACCTACGTGTCGCCGCGCGGCACGATGAAGGTCCGCGAGGGCACGTCGTTCACCACCAGCCAGAAGACCGCGCCCGTGCTGCCGGGGCTGCCGAAGACCGGCGCCGTGGACACCGCCCGGCTGCGCACCTATCTGAACGAGGTCGCCAACGCGTCCGACCCGTTCAGCGGGGCCACGGACACCTACTGGACCGGCAAGGCGCTCGGCAAGCTCGCCCAGCTGGTGCCGCTCGCCGACCAGATCGGTGAGACGGCCGTCCGGGACAAGCTGATCGGGCTGATCAAGGGCCGGCTCCAGGAATGGTTCACCGCGGGCGGGGCGAGCGAGTTCTCCTACGACAAGAACTGGAAGACCCTCATCGGCTACCCCGCCTCGTACGGCAGCGACGCCGAGCTCAACGACCACCACTTCCACTACGGCTACTACGTGTACGCCGCCGCGATCGTCGCCCAGTACGACGCCGCCTGGGCCGCCGACTCCGCCTGGGGCGGCATGGTCAAGACCCTGATCCGCGACACCGCCAACGCCAGCCGCAGCGACAGCGCCTTCCCGTTCCTGCGCGGCTTCGACGTCTACGCCGGGCACAGCTGGGCCTCCGGCCACCAGGGCTTCGAGGCCGGCAACAACCAGGAGTCCTCCTCGGAGTCCACCAACCTCAGTGCCGGCCTGGTGCTGTGGGGCGCCGCAACCGGTGACGCCTCCGCGCAGAGCCTGGGCAGCTACCTGCTCGCCACCGAGAGCGCGGCGATCGCGCAGTACTGGTTCGACGCCGACCAGCAGGTCTTCCCCGACACCTTCACCCACGACACCGTCGGCATGGTGTGGAGCAGCGGCGGCGCGTACGCCACCTGGTGGACCGCCAACCCCGAGGAGATCCACGGCATCAACGTCCTGCCCGTGACCTCGGGCGGCTCCCTGCACCTGGGCGGGTACAAGGCGGCGATCCGCCGCAACATCGCCGAACTCGAGCGGGAGAACGGCGGGCCCGCCGTCGAATGGCGCGACATCCTGTGGGAGTTCGAGTCGCTGGCCGATCCGGCCACCGCGAAGGCGAAGTGGGACGCCGGCAACGCCGGATACACCCCGGAGCAGGGCGAGTCCAAGGCCCACACCTACCACTGGATCACCACCCTGGACGCGCTCGGCGCCCCCGACCCCTCGGTGACCGGCAGCATCCCGACCTCGGCCGTGTTCAGCAAGAACGGTGTGCGCACCTACGCCGCCCACAACCACGGCTCCGCCTCGCGCACCGTCACCTTCTCCGACGGCAAGTCGCTCACCGTCCCGGCCCGCTCCACCGCGACCGGAACCGGCACCGGCACGGACACGTCCGTGGTGGTCACCCCCCACGAGTGACGCAGTCCACGACCGGCGACGGCGGGCGGCCGCCGCAGGGGGAAGGCCGCCGGGGCGCCGGGGCGAGGGCGAGGGCCGGCTGGCCGGTGGGCCGGGGGCCGGGCGGCCGGGCCAGGGGCCAGGGGCCAGGGGCCGCCGGGCCGAGGGTTTAGGCGGAGGTCCGGTGGATCAGGGTCGTTGGGGTGATCACGGAGGCGGGTACGTCGTCGTCCGGGGCGTCCAGCAGCCGCATCAGTAGCCTGACCATGATGCGGCCATGCCCTCGATGTCCTGGCGGACCGTGGTCAGCGGCAGGTCCGCGGCCAGGACCACGGGCTCCATGTCGTCGAAGCCGACCACCGCCACGTCCTGCGGCACCCGCACCCCGCGCTCACGCAAGGTGCGCAGCGCGCCCAGGGCCATCGTGTCGTTGGCGACGAAGACCGCGTCGGTCGCCGGCCGCCGCTCCAGCAGCTCGGCCATCGCGCGGGCGCCGCTCGCCTCGGTGAAGTCGCCCTCGCACAGCAGCTGCGGGTCCGCGTCGACCAGGACGTCGCGGTAGCCGTGGATCCGGTCCATCGCCGAGGTCTGGTCGCGCGGGCCCGCGATGTGCGCGACATGCCCGCGGCCCAGGGAGACCAGATGCCGCACCGCTTCCCGCGCGCCGCCGCGGTTGTCGCAGTCCACGAACGGCACGGTCAGGCCCTCCCCCGCCGCCGGGCGGCGGCCCAGCACCGCCGGCCCTCGGTGCGGGCGATCAGCGCCGGCAGCCGGTCGTCGTGCAGGGAGAAGGCGAGCGCACCGTCGACGTGCCCGCCCTCCAGATAGCGGCCGATCCGCTCGTGTTCGCCGGAGCCCTCCGCCCACAGCAGCACCAGCTGCACGTCGCGCGCGGTCAGCTCCCGGCTGATGCCCCGTACCTACTGCTCGAAGAACGGGTCGGAGAACACCCGGAACTCCGGCTCGGCGATGATCACCGCCACCGCGCCGTTGCGGCGGGTGACCAGGGTGCGGGCCGCGTGATTGGGCATGTAGCCCAGTTCCTCGACCGCCAGGCGCACCTTGTCGGCCAGCGCCGGGCGCACCCCCGCGCCGCCGTTGACGACCCGGGAGGCCGTCGCGCGGGACACGCCGGCGCGCGCTGCGACGGCTTCCAGCGTGGGACGGGGCCTCACGGTCTGCTCCGGCAAGACGGGCGTTCCTCCTGTGCGTGTGCGATCGCTCGGTGAGGGATCTGCCGTGGTTCGGCCATACACCTGCGCATCCCCGCAATAGACGCAGACAGCCGCGCATGAGAGCGCTCCCAAAACGTGGTGCGGGACGGGGCCTCACGGGCGGTGCAGTACTGCCGGGCGCGTCCCATCCTTGTGTGCCAGGGGCAGCGGACGGCCGCAGGCGCGGCAGGTGTGCTCGGTCGCCGGGTCCACGGGCGGTTTTAACCCCTTAGTCGGCCCCGGTGCGGGTGCTCATGAACCCGGCCCGGTCCCACTCGACCACCCCACGGGCACCGCCGTCCGCGGCCTTGTCGGCCGTGATGATCGTGCTCATGCGGGCGAGGGTGGTCACCAGCCGCCCGCCGGGGCGGAGCGCGGCTACCACCGTGGCGAGGTTGTGCAGCGCCACCATGGACACGATGCGGTCGAAGTCCCCCGGCAGCGGTCCCTTGGCATCACACTTGACCACCTGGGGGGACATGGCCCAGCGAGGCGAGCCTCGCCGCCGCAACCTCGGTCAGGTACGGGTCCACGTCCATAGCCGACGTGCTTGTCCGCGAGGCGCCGCGCGGCGAGGGCGGTGCTGGCTCCGGTGCCGGTGCCGATCAGGCCGACCCCGCCGTAACCACCAGGACGTTGGAGTCGACGCCGAGGAATGCCACGCACTGGTCGACGCGGGCGATGGTGAAGGAGATGGGACTGTCGCAGTTCGACCGTGTCGTGGATCTGGCGGGCCTGCAGCCGCACCGCACCGCACCGAGACCTTCAAGCTGTCGACAGACCCGTACTTCGTCGGCAAGGTCCACGACGTCGTCGGTCTGTATCTGGATCGGCCCGAGCGGGCCTTGGTGTTCTGCGTGGACGAGAAGTCGCAGATCCAGGCGCTGGACCGTTCCCAGCCGGTCCTGCCGATGATGCCCGGGGTCCCGCAGCGGGTCACCCATGACTACGTGCGTGCCGGCACCACCACGCTGTTCGCCGCGCTGGGGGTGGCCACGGGGAAGGTGACCGGCTCCCTGCACCGCCGGCACCGGTCCGAGGAGTTCAGGAAGTTTCTGATCAAGCTGGACCGGGAGATCCCTGCCGGCCTGGACGTGCACCTGGTGTTGGACAACTACGCGACCCACAAGATTCCGGCGATCAAGACCTGGCTGCCGGCCCATCCTCGCTTCCACCTGCACTTCACACCCACCGGGTCGTCCTGGCTCAACCTGGTGGAACGCTGGTTCGCCGAGCTGACGAACAAGCAGATACGGCGAGGCGTCCACAAAAGCGTCCAAGCACTGGAGAAGGACATCCGCACCTGGATCGCCGCATGGAATACCGTCCCCAAGCCCTACGTCTGGACGAAGACCGCAGACGAGATCCTCGAACGCCTCGCCAGCTATCTGAACAGAATTCCTGACTCAGAAGACTAGCGCACCACGACCCGGTCGCCCTGCGACGTCGCACCCGTGGCGATTGTGTTGGCGGTGAACCGCCAGCGCCAGGTGCCGGTGGTGTTCGCGGTGACCGTGGTGCGCAGCTTGCCGGCGCTGTCGGTGGTGACCGTCTTGACGGTGTTGAAGGTGTCGGTGCCGGACTTGCGGAACTGGAGGGCCACGGACTTGCCCGCATAGTCGTCCCAGACGTTGGTGTCCCAGTTGGCCCGCCGGAGCCAGCCCGTGACGGTGAGCTTGCCGCCCTTGTCGACCGGCTCGGGCGTGGCCTGGGTGTCCACCAGCTTGGCGTGCCGCTTGACGCTGAGCGGTGCGCCCGGCGACAGGTGGTGGGAGTCGCCGTCGTCGGCCACGGCCTTGGCCTTGAAGCGCCAAGCGCCCGCCGAGCTGTTCCGCAGGTCCTGCCCGTCCGTGCCGTCCGGCGAGAGCGGGAAGCTGTAGACGCACTGCACGGTGGTCGCGCTCTGCGCGGTGCACTCGTTGCGGGTGGGCCGGATGACCAGCCCGTCGGGGCCCATCACCTTGGGGCCGATGACGCTGTCGATCCCAGAGTCGTCCGTGGCGGTCAGCGTGACGCTGACCGATGTCCCGAGCGTGGCGCCGACGCCGGTGGTCGCCTTGGCGAAGGTGATGGATGTGATGCGGGTGTCTCCCACGGTCGTGTCGGCGTGGGCGGCGGGCGCCACGGCGGCAAGGACGACCAGGGGAGCGACGGTGACGACCGCCGCGTAATGCTTGCGCATGGTTCTCCCAGCACGAGGGGCCGGATCACGGTCCGGATGTGGGGGAGACCCGCGAGGACGTCACCGAGTTGTACGGATCTTCATCCCGAAATCGGAATCTCCTATTCCGTCATGCGGGGCGAGGCGGGACCACCGCCCGGCTCACTTCCCTTCGTCCCCCGCTTGTTAGTCGCCCCGGCCCTCGTGATCGACGCCAACGGCATCACCGTCAGAGCTCGTAACACGATCTTGTTGATGTGTCCTGGTTGGGCGTGACCGATGTGACGATTCGGCCGTTCGAGATGGTGTGAGTACTCGGCCGTGGACCGTCGATGACGATTTGTGGGCACTGATCGAGCCCCTGCTGCCGCCCTGGCCGGAGCGGTCGCCGGGGCCCCGACACCGGCCCGTCGCCGGTCGACCGGCGGAAGGCGGGCAGCAAACACCACTTGATCTGCGATGGACGCGGCACCCCACTCAAAGTCATCACCACCGCGGCCAACGTCAACGACTTCACCCAGACTCTCGCCCTCGTCGACGGCATCCCGCCCGTCGCAGGCCGTCCCGGCGGACCACGCCGTCGCCCCGACGCCCTGCTCGGCGACAAGGGCTACGACTCCAAGGCCAACCGCCTCGAACTGCGCAAGCGCCGGATCCTGCCCGTCATCCCCCGCAGAGGAGCACCGAACGTCCAGGGCCTGGGCAAACTCCGCTACGTCGTGGAGCAGACCTTCGCCCTGCTCCACCACTTCAAACGCCTTGCCGTGCGATGGGAACGCCGCACCGAACTTCACGACGCCTTCGTCTCCCTCGCCTGCAGCCTCATCTGCTGGCGACGGCTTCGGAAGCCCAAGAACGACTGACCCGGTGTCAGGGCAGGCCAGGACGCCAGCAGGCTGCTTCAGCACGTTGGTACTCTCCGCATCTACGGCGAGGAGGGGGGATGATCGTGGGAGCAGAGCCGTCAAGTCCTCCGAGCCGCTGGTTCAGAGGAACGGGCTTTGGGGTCCTTTTCGGTGGACTGACCGCAGTGGTGTCCACTGCTGCCATTGGGAATGCATGGGCTGTATGTGACATCGGCAACGGCGTAACCAATGGCATGGCCTTGCTGTTTCTTGTCCCTCTCATATGGATCGCCGCTGCGGTTTCGTGGGTGATCCTGCACAGCACCATCGGAAGACGTCATCGCAGGACAGCTCTGACTGCAGGGCTCATCTTCACCCTGTGGTTCACCTGGTTCCTTGTCACATGGCTCGGCATGCCGGACTCCTACCCCGCACCTTTGTGCCCGGGCAACGTCCCACCTTGGTGGCCGAGCTTCATCCCTGCATGACTCCTGCGAAGCCTGTGAACCTTGGCAGCGGCAGCGGCGCCCTACTCAACAGAACCCCCGACCAGCCGCTGCACGCCAGCAAGATCGTGTTACGAGTTCTGAGGGCCGGAAGAAGAACGATCAGGACCCGGCAATCTGCGGGTGTCAGCCGGGGATCAGGGGCGATCCGAGGAGTTCCTTTGTGATAGCTCCCTTGCCGTCGCCTTCGATGTCGTAGACGATCGTTGAGTCCGCCGACCACCACAGGTCGCCGTCGTAGACCGTGGACGGGGCGGCACAGGTGTTAGCGGCCTCTTCGACGAACCATGAGTAGTTGTCGTTTAGGAGCTTGGTCCAGTCGCAGGTCTCAGACGTAACGACATGGTCCTCGCGGGTAGCGGTCAGCCGCTCCTCGATCCGTGTCGTGATTTTGAAGCTGGTGAACCGCTTGCGATTGTCGATGACCTGGTCATCGATTATTTGCCAGCTCATTATCGACTTCCCATTGATGCCGGCGGACAGAGTGGCGGTGCTTTCGACGTAGTAGGTAGTCTGCGGCTTCTCGCCAGGTAATGCGACGTCGAATTGGAAGTCGGCAGTTACTGCCGAGGCAGGTGCGGCTGCCAGGTCCACGAGGGCGAGGTCCGCAGCACTGCCAGCGGCGGCTAGAAGTTCCCTCATGGTGATGTCAAAGTCCGTTCTCCTCGGGTGAAGCCTCGCAGTGCGGGCCGTGAGGATTGCAGGGCTTCAAACCCATTCCGGCTGCGACTCGTAGTCGCTTTTCATGGCGGTCTTCGTTGGGCGAGCAGTCCGTCCGAAATCCGTGCCCGACGTACGAGCATCTACTCGAAATGCGGAGTCCTGCCTGGCATTGAACTCTTTCCATCCTCAGTGTGACCTGGCCAGATGCAGGCAGAGGACGGCTTGGACGAGGCTGGTAATACGGGTGGTCGAGCACCGCAGTCTGCGCAGGAACCACCAGGACTTGAGGGTGGCGACGGCCTGTTCGACCAGGGCCCGGATCTTCGCGTGGGACCGGTTGACGGCCTTCTGCCCTGCGGAAAGGGTCTCCCGGCGTCCCCAGTACGGGATGCGGACCGTGCCTCCGGCGCCCCGGTAGCCCTTGTCGGCCCAGCACTCGATGCCGACGCCTGCGAGTGCACCGATGATGCCGTGCTCACGGGCGGCCCGGACGTCGTGGACAGCACCGGGCAGAGCCGGCGACGCCCACAGCAGCCGGCCGGACGGACCGGCCAGGCCCTGCACGTTCATCCCGTGCTTCTTGCGCTTACCGGAGTAGAACGGCCGGTCCGCGGCGATCCGGTCGATCGGCAGCAGGGTGCCGTCCAGCAGCACGAACGCCTTCGTCGATGCCGTCCGGGTCGCCTCCTCAAGAGTCGGGGCGAGCGAGACCAGGAGATCGACGGCCTCGGCGATGTACCGGTAGGCGGTCGTGGTCCCGATGCCGAACCCGGCTGAGAGCCGGGCGTACGGGTGGCCGTTGCGGAGGTGGGCGAGGGTGAGCAGGGCCTGCCGGCCAGGGCTCAGGCGCCGCCGGCGGGTGCCGAGCTCCCGCCGGTGCCGACGGAGCTTGGCGGACAGGAAGCGCAGGGCAGAGCTGGACACGTCGACGCCCGACGGGTAGACAAGCACACGAAACCTCTGGTGAAGACGGATTTCTTGGTCGAAAACCCATCTACCAGCGGCTTCACCTGTCTGTCAGCCCAACTACCCATCCGAATCGGCAGATTGGAAAGGGCTCACTGCCTTCCACGCGGTCCGAGCCGCAGAGGATGCCAATGTCATGGCGCTCAAGCTCGGATCAGGTGCACACCAACGACCTCGGCGATGAGTAGGCTCTGATCACGGTCCGGTCCGCTCGAGCCGGTCCGCGACCGACCAGGACTCCACCACGCGGTTCCCGCCGAACGCCCCTTACCTGTGCGTTCCCCGGTCAGGTCGGTCCCGTCGTGTGGACCAGGTCGAAGGCCATGTAGTCCGCCGACCAGTGGCCCGCCCTTTCGGCCGCGCCGCTGCCGGCGCCGGGCGAGGCGCTGTTGGCAGCCTTCGCCACCAAGGTGGCGTCTGCCGGCAGCCCGGCACCGAGGCCCTGCACTTGGCTGCTGTCGACTCAGCCCTTCCCGCCTTGGGCGCATCGGTTCGGTGCCGGAATCACCGGCTAGCAGGCGCCCGCAGTGATCGGCCTCTCTCCCTGCTCACCGTCCCTCTGCTACTCATAGTCAAAATCGAAGGCATTGACAGTGCACAAGTTAGCTATTCTGACCGGGTTCGCGCCCGATGGTTACGAATGGCTCATAATCACCATCTTCTTGGCTTGTGCTGCCTTGGTGGTGTACGTCGCAGTCATGAATAGACGTTGACTTCCCGGACCCCTTGGCGTCCTTGGGCCTGACCGGAAACCCCCCGCCGACGGGGAGGACGCTGCACTCCTGCCGTGAACGCTGCTCCTCCTCCGGGCGGTCGGCAGGCAGGAGCTACCCTCGCCGGCGCGGGGACGACCCTCGGACGCCTCGGTAACCGAAAGGGCGGAAATGCTGAACGTCGGATGGTCACGCGAGCAGCGCGAGGCCGTGAAGAGGTGGAAGCTTCTCGCAACTCTCTTCCAGATCATCGCGGGCATACTCCACCTCCAGTCCGGGCTGCCAGACCTGGGATGCGTCCGAAGCGAAGGCATCGAGCCCGGGGCACCAGCCGCGGCCGCTTCCGCGAGCAGTTCGCGGTGGACCGCTGACACGTTCCCACCCCACACCGCCAGACGGACGCGCACATCTGGCGTCACACCGGCCCGTGACGGAGTCCGTGCGGACAGCCGCCCCTCGCGCCGGGCCACCGCCACCCAGTTCCACACCGTCCGCAGTGACACACCAAGAAACCCAGCGACCCCCCGTGGCCAACTCGCCCCGGGAATTGCAGGCCATCAAGCGCGCTACCGCGCCCTCACGCCCGCCGGCCGGCCAGCGTCGCGGCATGTCCTCGCCACCAGGAACGCGATGCTGTCCGACCGTCTCGACGGACAACCCTCGGTCATGTGCGCAGGAAATACCTTCTCAGCGACCATGCCGCCACCCGTTCTCCCACAGTGCTGCCGACGACGTCCGCGGTCCTCGTGTGGATTCCGGCCCATACGCGCGCGTCGATGACGTCGCGGACGTAGTCCTCGGCGTACTCATAGTGCCGGGTGGTACCAGTGCTGGCCGAAGGGATGTTGAGGTCGACACGGGAGGTGCCGAACAACCCTACGAGGGTTCGCATCAGGGCTCCCGACCATGTGGCGTGGCCACTGAGATAGTCGGGGTGCGCGGGTGTGGGGAGCAGCGGCTCCCACGCCGGGTCCGCCGTCGTGGCCGGATTGCCGTCGGTGTCCGCCTCGTGGATGGCGGTGATCGGCCGCCACCTGCCGTAGTGGAGCTTGGCGTCCCAGGCGACGATCAGCGCGTCGGTCATGACGGTGTTAGCGGCGGCGTACAGACGGGCCGTGTCGGTGATGTCGAAAGCGTGCCGTGCCGCGTGGTCGCCCAGCGCCTGCTGGATTTCCACCCGTGCCACGAACACCGCCGTCTCCGTCTGGCCGGCACTACGGCGCGAACCGGTTTTCGCACCGTACGCCTTCACCTCCGCCAGGTCCCGCGCATACTGGGCCGAGGCCAGTTCAGGCGGTGGTCCGGGGCGGAACTGGCTGGGGCTGTCCACGAGGAACGGGCGCAGCCGGCCGATCCACGCCGTCGTGAAGCCCTCGTGGCCGGGCGGTGTCGGCCGCCACACCCCGGGCGCCGGCCGGGGTATGAACGGCACGGAGGCCTCCCGCCCGTCGTTCGCACGCAGCCCCATGACGTGCTCCGCCGCCCGCTTGCCGAACGCCACTCCCGACCGCTCAGCGGGGCCGTCCGGGACTGCCGCCAACGACGTCTTCCACGCCTTCTCCAGCGCCGGCCCGGCCTGCGGGAACCCGGTCACGAGCACCTGGTACGCCGCCGTCGCGGCCGCCGCCTCGGCCGACGCCTCCTGTGGAGCCCGCGCCTGCCACCGGTAGGGGACGTAGCGGCCCTCGACGCTGACCACCGCGTTGTACATGGCCAAGGTCACATATGCATGCCACACCGCCTCCTCCGGCGTGGTCAGCTTTTCCTCCGGGTCGACGGTCTCGGACACCCTTTCCGCCCACTCCCGTATCACCGAAGGGTCGTCCTCCGGCTGCGGGACAGCGGTCTGCGCTCGGGCGGGCTGCCCACCCACCACCCCCGCCAGCAGCAACGCCGCCACGACCATCGCTCCGCGTCTGCGCACCGCTTTCCTTACGTGCATCGGGTGACCTCCAGGTGAACTCTCCGACACGCGGACCGTGTCGGCTCCGCCCTTACCGTGCCGTTGATGGCGCAGTTCGGGCTGGGGAGGGGCCGGGCGCACTGAAGCATTTTCGCGGCGCGATAGCGCGCCTCCGTGCCAGGGGGGCGCACGCCGGGCGGAAGAGGAGGAGCAGTCCGGGAGGAGGGGAACGACGACGGCGGCCCGACAGCGTCGGCAACTCGTGCGCGCCTCGCTCCGTCCCGCCCCGACGAAGTGTCAGTGCGCTGACGGTCGAGGTCCGCTGGCACAGCGCTTGGAGAGGCGCTGTCGCGTCACGGCTGGCACCGAGCGGGCGACGGGTGCACCTCCCACCCCAACTACCGTTCCCGGCTCGGCTTCCTTGCGGCCGGACAACTCGCCCACGCACCAGGGCCCGGCCGCACCACCCCTCCGGCTCTGTGGTCGGCGTCTTCAGACGAGAGTGAGAGGCCGGACCGCCTGCCCGATGGTCAGCGTTCCGTCCTCCAGGCGCAGTCGCAGGGGTCCTGGGACAGGGCCCAGGGTGCGGCGCAAGGCGGCGGGAATGTAATCCATGGTCGCGAGCCGTTCGGTGTAGTACAGGAAGCGGTGGCAGCCGACGGCACGCAGGGAGGAGCCCTGTGCAGCGGCAGCCACTTCGGGCAGGATGAAACCGCCGGGGCCCTCGCCCTGTATGACATCGACGGCGTCGACGTGCCTGTGGCGCACGCGTCCGGGATAGAAGCGTGCGGCGAAATGCCGGTAGAGGACGTACTCGGAGGCACCGGTCCACTTGCCAGGATCGGCGGTGCGCAGGAAGGCCTGCCAGAACGGCATGCCGTGGGCGTCCTCGGCCTGTTGAAGGAGAGCGTTGAGGATATCGCGGTCAAAGACGATGTGATGCTGCATACCGCTGTAGGCATCGACAGGCACCCAGCCCGGTACCAGTCTCCCCGCCGCCTCCAGCGCCGAGTGGCGGGCCGGCAACCGGTGCGCATCAGACGGCCCCGGGTGCCAGGAAAGCGGGTAGCCGTACGGCAGCACCGACCTTCCCCGGTTGTCGACGAATGCCGTGTCCATCAGGAACACGAAGTCGGCATCGACCACCAGGATGTGCTGGGGTGCATCGACGGGGAGGACTGCGAAGCACAGCAGTTTCGCCAGTTGCTGGAAGTACCAGGAGGCCGTGGAGGAGTCCCTGCCCAGCGCCCGCAGGTACGCGCGCACCGCCTGGCTGCTGACGGTGCAACGGTGCTCCGGGCACCACACGACGCGCGAGTCGATGCCGCCGGGGAGTCGTCGCGGTCGGCGCTGGGCGATCACCTGCACCGTGGTGACCGGGTTCAGGCAGTGGGCCAGTATGCCCCGCACACAGACGTCCAGCCCGGACATGTCCTTCTCCGCAGCCAGGATGACCACGGCGACGGGCGGCAGCGCTTCGCTGCGGCACCCGTCGGGCAGTTCCCCGTCGGTCTCGGATGCGAGCGTGGAGGCCGCTGCGTTGACCCACTGCTGCTGCATCGACGCATCGTAGCGGCGCGCGGTGCGCAGCACACGGTGCCGGGTGGCCAGCACGTCGTGAAGCGGGGCCGGCCTGCCCACGCCGCTGGCGCGGTGGCCGACATCATCCGATGGCCCTTGTTCTACGGCGTGATCGCTGGCCCGCGGTGGTCGCAGCTCAGGCCGAGACAGCCGTGTCCAGGAGGAACGACGTCGAAGAAGTGCTGGAAGCAGACGGCGATGCGGACGGCTTCACCGGGCAGGTCGTGGATCGCCGGTTGCTGTCAGGGTCAGGACGGCGAGGTCGTCGCGCAGCCGTTCGCCCCACCAGCGGTGGGCGTCGTCCATCAAGGCGGTGGCCATGTTGCCGGCGGGATCCGGTGCTTCGGTCGGCGGCAGGGAGGCGACGATGGCGGCGAGGTCTTCCGGGGTCCGCTGATCCTCGGCGCCGGCTCCTTCGGTGAAGCCGTCGGTGTAGAGCACCAGAGTGTCGCCGGTCTTCAGCGTCACTTCGGTGATCGGGTGGCGTGGAGTGTCCAGTACGCCCAGCAGGGGGCCCCGTGTCTCCAGCGGTGCCGTGAGGCCGTTGGCTCGGCGCAGGAGCGGCGCGGGGTGGCCGGCGCCGGCGATCTGGAGTCGGGCGGGAGCGTGGGTGGTGTCGATGACCACGTAGACGAGGGTGCAGAAGGGGGTGTTCTGGCGGCGCAGCGCGGTGTTGATCAGGCTCAGGACGTGGGTGGGGTCGCTGGTGTGCTGGGCGGCGGTCCACAGGGTGTGGCGGACCAGGCCGGTGATGGCGGCTGCGTCGGGGCCTTTGCCGCAGACGTCTCCCAGGACCAGGACATGGCGGCCGTCGGGGGCGGTGAAGGCGTCGTAGAAGTCGCCGCCTATGTGCAGGCCCTGGCTGAAGGGGGTGTAACGGGCGGCGAGGTCGAAGCCGGGAAGGTCGGGCAGTCGGGGTGGGAGCAGGGGGCGCTCGAGGGCACGGGTCGCCTCGCTGAGGCGGTTGAGCAGGCGGTCCTGCTGGGTGCCGACAGCTATCTGGTCGGCGATGTTCTCCAGGGTGGCCAGGACGGAGCCGGGCACTGCCAGGCGGGTGGTCACCGACAGTACGCCGAGCAGCTCCCCGCCGGAGATGAGCGGGAAGCCGGCGAACAGGCCGCGGCCGCCGGAAGGTTGGGAGGCGTGCGGGTCGGTGTGGGGTGGGACGTCCAGGTGCGGGCGGCGTGCCGCGACGACCTGTTCCACCAGGGTGCGCTGAGCCGTTCGGCACAGGGACGTGTCGGGGTGTTCGGTGTCGTTCTCGGCGCAGGTGACGTGGAGCAGTTCGCCGTGGGTGTTCAGGGTCCAGATGCAGACGCGGTCGGCGCCCAGGCGGTCGGTGGCGGCCCGCACGCACCGGTGCAGTCGCTCCTCCAGTGGCCCCGACGCCGTCATGGCGGCCGCGACTTCCGCGGTGAGCAGGGCGTGGCTGGTGCGTTCGGCGAGCTTGCGCTGGGCGTGCAGACGGTCGGTGACATCCTCGGTGAGGGCGAGAGTGCGGCTGCGTCCCTCGGTGTCCACCACCTGCCGCACGGCCATGCTCAGGGCCTGGGAGGTCCCGTCGCCGCGGATGCGTTCGAAGACCGCATCCGGTTCGGCATTACCGGGTGGCCCCGAAGCGGCCAGGTGGCGGTGCAGTACCGCGCGCTGGTCCTCGGGGAACAGGTCGGTCACCGGCCGGTGCAGCGCATCCGGCTCCGTCAGTTCCAGGATGTCGGCGGCCCGGGGGTTCCAGGCGATGACCGCGTCACCGTCCAGCATGAGCACACCGATCGGAGCCTGGGACAGGAACTGTCCCAGCAGCCGCTCCCCCAGTTGTCGGTCGATCGACACGCTCGACGACAGGTGCTGCTGGGCCGCGGCCTGCGCCGCGGCGTGCGCACGACGGTGACTGAGCTGCTGCAGCAGGACGCTCACCACCTGGGGCATCCGCAGCGCTGCCTGGCTGCCCTCCACGCGGCGGACGACATCGCTGGAGAACAGAAGCGGAAGCACGGCGAGTCTCTGCTCCGTGGCAGGGACCGCCGTCACCGCGACTGCCAGGTCCGCGGGGTGCGGCCGCAGGGAATGGACGACGCCGACAGGCGCCGTGACCGTCTCCCCGATCACGGCCACCGTCGGCCGACGCCGGCCGGGGGTTCCGCCGGTGTGGGCCAGCACGTCCTCGGCCGTGGTCCGGACGATTTCGCACGTCGGGGCCAGTTCGGCGGTGATGGCGTCGGCCGTCTCCGGCGGGACGTCGACGAACAGCAGCAGGGGCAGACCCTGGTCCATGGTGTCAGCCCTCGAGAAGCGGTTCGTCGAGCAGGGCTCTGCCGGTCCACACCCGCAGCAGATCGGTCACCGGAGACATCACGTGCGCGGCGCGGGCGTCCCGGAGCAGGCGGTGCAGGGACGAGTGCTCACCGTAGCCGATCCCGCCCACCAGGGTCAGGGCGTCATTGACGGTGGCCTCCGCGGCCTCGGCGACCTCGGCCTTGGCTGAGGCCAGCCCCAGCAGAGCCTCCGGCGCTCCGATCTCCGCCTCGGCGGCGGCGTGGTAGATCAGCCGCCTGGTGCGTTCCACACGGGCCCACATCGTGCCCAGTCGGTGCTGCACCACCGGCTGGCCCGCGGCGGCCCGGCCCGTGCGTGTCCCTTTGCGCCGCAGCAGGTGGGCGCGGGCCTCCTCCAGGGCGGCCGCGGCCACTCCCAGATAGGTGCCGGCCATCGCCATGAGGAAGTAGGGGGCGACGACATTGAAGACGTACCAGATCTCGTCGCCCTCCTCCCCCAGGAGGCACCAGTCGGGAATCTCCACACCACGCATTTCCAGCCCTCGCGAGGCGTTGCCGCGCATACCGAAACCCTGCCACGGCGGCCCCCACTCCAGCCCCGGCACGGTGGCGTCGACCACCACGCAGGAAAGCTGCCCCGGCGGCGTGCCCGGCCCGGCGGCCAGGGTCGAGACGACATAGGAGTCCGCGTGGCCGGCGTTGGTGACGAAGCTTTTCGCTCCGGTCAGCCGCAGCCGGTTCTCCGGCACACGCTCCATGCGCAGCTGGGGCAGCCAGAACTCTCCGCCCGTCCCCGGCTCGGACAGAGCCAGAGTCGTCAGATGCTCACCAGCAGCGATCGGCTGCACATAGGCTTCCTGCTGCCGGCCGCCGGCCTTCGCGGCGATCACCGCCGAGCCGACCAGATGCATACCGAAGCAGATCGACGTCGAGGCGCAGGCCCGTCCCGTCGCCTCGCCGACCTGCGCGACCGCCAGCAGCCCGTGCCCCATTCCCCCGAACTCGGCCGGCACCACCAGCCCGCCCAGCCGGGACCGCAGCGCGGCCATACCTTGCTCCGGCCATCTTCGCTCCTCGTCCACGGCCGCCGCCTGCGGGGCCAGGACCTGCTCACCGATCTCCCGCGCCATGGACACCGCAGTCCCGAGTTCCACTCGCACCACCGCTGCACTCCGTTACTTTCCATAGGCCCGGTGACGACGTCCGCGGGCATGATGATCCTCTCGGCGCACTTCTGCCAGACGCCCACGGATGTGCAACCCTACGGCGTACCCGGCCGTGACCCGCACGGCCACCGCGGCCGCCCGTCGGTCCCGGACAGATCGGTGTGGCCGCTGGACGGGCCGGGTCAGGCGGGTCCGGGCGTGGTGGGGAGTCGGGCGTTCATCGCGGCCTCGGTGCTGGGGTAGGACGGCATGATGGTGCTCAGGCCGGTGAGATCGAGCAGGCGGGACAGGCGGTCGGGGACCGCGGCCAGGGTCAGGGAGCCGTTCGCGGCCGTCGCGCAGCGCATGATGCCGATCAGGGCGTTGAAGCCGGAGGAGTCGCAGAAGGTGATCCCGGTCAGGTCGAGGATCAGGTGCGGGTGTCCTCGGGCGATGACGTGCAGTGCCTCCCTGCGCAAGGCGGAAGCGGTCCGTGTGTCGATCTCCCCGCCGACGCGGAGGGCCGCCAGGCGTCCGTCGGTGTGGGTGGTGGTGAGAGTGAGAGTGAGATCGTCGGTCACGGGTCAGCGCTCCTGGTCGGCGCGGGCGGTGCCGACGGCGGGCGTGGCGAGGGTGCGGGCCGTGGATGCGGCGGCTGTCTGCTCGGTGGCCGGGGCCAGGGGTACGGACAGCGCGAGCAGGGCGATGTCGTCACCGGGACCGGTGGGCAGGTCCGTGATGAGGGCGATGGTGTCCTCGATCAGGCGTCCGGCGTCCGGGGTGACGCGGGTGGTGAGGAAGGCGGCCACGCCTTCCTCACCCAGCATGGTCCCGTCGGGCAGGCGGGTCTCGGTGAGCCCGTCGGTGTAGAGCAGTAGGCCGTGGCCCGGGGCGAGGTGGAAGGTGTGGGCGGCGAACCGGGCGCCTTCCAGTGCACCCACAAGCATGCCTCCCCTGGGACGTACCCCGTTCACCGCCATTGCGCCGTCGTCCCCGTGCTGTATGTGGAAGGCGGGAGGATGGCCTCCCGTGGCCACGGTCACGGTGAAACCGCCGTCCGGCGCGGGCTGCAGGGTGCCGAAGACGCAGGTGCAGAACCGGCTGCCCATCGAGGGATCGAGCAGCAGGGCGCTGTTGAGGGTGTCGAGGACCTCGGTGGGATCGTCGTGGTGCTGGGCTGCCGCGCGCAGGGTGTAGCGGGTCAGCGAGGTGACGGCGGCGGCTTCGGCGCCCTTGCCGCACACGTCCCCGAGGAAGAACGCCCAGCGCTGTCCGCCCAGGGAGAAGACGTCGTAGAAGTCGCCGCCGACGTCCCGGGGCGAGTCGGTCTGGTAGTGGCAGGCCAGCTCCAGCCCCGGAACCGGCGGCAGCGCCGGAGGCAGCAGGGTGCGCTGGAGGGTGGTGGCGAACGCGGTGATCGCCTCCGTGTCCCGCTCGGCCCGCGCCCGCGCCTCCTCCTCCCCCCTGCGGCGTTCCTGCTCCTCGCGCAGCAGCCGCAGACCCGAAAGCCGCAGCTCCATGGCGTCCAGGACCACCGCGGCCAGGTCGGCCAGTGTGGCGGTGTCGGCTTCGGTGACCAGACGCGGTCTGGTGTCCAGGATGTTGACCGTGCCCAGCCGGTGGCCGTCGACGGTGATGATCGGCGCCGCCGCGTAGAACCGGATCCCCAAAGGACCGGTGACCAGCGGGTTGCCGCGGGCGGTCGGATCGGTGAGGGTGTCGGGGATCACCAGCGCGTCGTCGCGCATGATCGCCGACCCGCACAGTCCTGGGTCCCGGCCGATCTGTTCGACCCCTTCCAGGCCGTGAATGGCCTTGAACCAGATCCGGTCGGCGTCGACGATCGTCACGCTGGCCACAGGGACGTCGAACAGGCGGGCGGCCATCGCCGCGACCCGGTCGAACGCCCCGTCGGGCGGCGTGTCGAGGATGTCGTAGCGGCGCACCGCCTCCATCCGTGCCGTCTCCACCTCGTCCGGCGTCACCCGCCTCAGCCGCGGTTCACCCGGCGAAACCTCAGGCGCACCTGCCATCGCTCAGCTCCTGTCTTCCGCGACGGAACCGGTCCCGGCGCCCAGTCCTCGACCACCGACCCTACGGCAGCGGGGGAACCCGCCTGCCGATGAGCTTTCACCGGTCGAGCCCGCGCCCGGTGCGGGAGCAGTGAGGCGCGGGCGACGCCCGTCCGGCGCAGTCGCGATGGCAGCGCGGCCGCCGCCCGGGGAGGGTGGGACATACCCGGCCGCGTACCGGCCTGCCCGATCACACTGCTCAAGGAGCGCTGTCATGTCCGAGCGCAACACCCTCATCCGGAGCCTGCACGACCTGGGGCTGGCCGCCTGGTTCGGCGGCTCGCTCATGGGCGCGATCGGCCTCAACGGCGCCGCGCACGACGCGGACGGCACACAGTCCACCACGGACCGGATCTCCTCGGCCGGGTGGGCGAAGTGGACGCCGGTCAACGCCGCCGCGATCGGCGCGCACCTGTTCGGGGGCGGCGGACTGCTGGCCGCGAACGCCCACCGTGTCGCCACCCAGCAGGGCGTGGGCGGCTCCACCGCGGCCAAGACCGTCGTCACCGCCGCCGCCCTGGCCGCCACCGCCTACGCCCGCGTCCTGGGCAAGAAGGTCGAACTCGCCTCCTCCACAGACCCCGCCGACGCCGAGAAGGCACAGCAACACCCCGTCGACCTGGAAAAAGCACGGCGGCAACTGGCCTACGCCCAGTGGGCAGTCCCGGCGCTGACCGGATGCCTGGTGGTCCTCAACGCCCTGCACGGCGAACAGCAGCGCCCGACCGAGCAGATCCCCGGCATCTGGGAACGCGTCCACTCCACCACCCACCTCATGCACTAGCAAGAGACCTCGTGGCGCGGGGCCGGACGGCGCACGGCGACACTCCGTCCGGCCTTCCACCAGGCGGCGCACGGCGTGGCCGCCGCCGAGGGGACGCCTGTTTCCGGGACGTCGCGGAGCGGCTGCGGGCACCGTCGCCGGCATGAGCGGCCTCCCCCGCCCGGCATCTCCGCGACGTCTGCGTCCGCGGAGGTCAGCCCTCGGCTCGGCAGACGGGTGTCGAGACAGTCGTCGGGGTCAAGCGGGGCGGCGGACAGTATGAGGGCGGGCGGGCGGCGAGACGGCCGCAATCGCTCCCCGTCCGGTCTGCCTTCCGCGTCCATCTGCCGCTACGGGGCGCCCATGGCCCTGACGCTCATGGGCCCGAGGACGTGGGAAAGCCCGGCGAGCACCGCGGCACGCCCTGCGGGCACGACCCCGCGGTCGTCACTGGGGCCGTGCGTGCCGAAGCCGTCCTGGTCCGACTGCGACCCGGAGAGCCGACCATCGCTTCAGGGCGAGCGGGTGCGCCGCCGCGCCCTCGACGGGACCGCCCACCGGCACAGGCCGACCGCCTCGCGCAGGCACGGTCCGGCCAGCGGCCTGCCCTGTGGCCGCCCCGGCGCGGCTCGCGAGGTGCGCGATGCCGTGCACCCGCGGGCGGGCCTGTTGCTGGAGACGGCCGGGCCCACGGCGAGGTGGCCGGGGTCCCGCCACTGCCGGCCGTGGCGGACGAGCATCCGGGACAGAGCCTTGGTGCATCCGGCGGGCCGTCGACTCGGTGGCTGGCAGGCGAGCGCTCACGGTCCGAGTGGGACGGGGCAGGCCGGGAACCGTTCCCTGACGACCCCTCGGTGGCGAAGGGGCCACGGGGCGAGCGAAGGGGAACGCGGATGTCGGTCGACCTGACGGGTTTCCTCGGGGTGGTGCTGGTGGCCTACGTGGTTCCCGGCCCCGACTTCCTCGTAGTGGTGCGCTCGGCCGCCGAGAACCCCGCCAAGGGACGGGCCGCGGCGTTGGGCGCCCAGACCGGGCTGTGCGTTCATATGCTGGCGGCTGTCGCGGGGCTGTCATTGATCGCCGCCCGCTCCCCCATGGTCTACGACGCCGTCAAGCTGCTCGGCGCGGCTTACCTGGTGTACCTCGGGATCCGGGCGGTTCGGGCCGCCAGGATGACCGCCCGCGAGCGCGGCGCCGAGACAGCGGCGGCAGACGGCCTGGAGGGGCCTGCCGCCGCCTCGGTGCCGGACGAGCCGGCTCGCGGCGGGTGGCGGCCCGGCTTCGTCGAGGGCCTGCTCACCAATGTGCTCAACCCGAAGGCGGCGCTGTTCTTTCTCAGCATCCTGCCGCAGTTCGTGCACGGCGGCGCCTCGGTCGCGCGGCAGATCCTCTTCCTCGGCGTCCTCGACGTCCTGATCGGCGTCGTCTACTGGTTCGCCCTCATCGCCGTTGCCTCGCGGCTGCGGGACCTCCTCGCCCGGCCGAAGATCCGCCACCGCTGGGAGTTGACAACCGGCTGGCTGTTCGTCGCCATCGGTGTCGGTGTCGCGGCCTCCTGAGACGGCGGGTGAGGAAGGCGCATAGGGGACCGGCTCGCCCGTGTCGGCGTCGACCAGTCTGCGTACTGCTCCCAACGACCCCTCCACGCAGAGGGATTGATGGACGGTTCACAAGGGACGGCTGTGAGGCCGACCAGATGAACGCAACGTACATGAGCAGGAAGTCAATCGACTCCGCCTTTCGGCCGTGTCGCCTGCCTCCGCGCTCATTCACGGACCGTCCCGACCCGATGCGTCCGGGACCGTGCTCATGTACGTCACGTCAATCTGGTGCTGTCCAGGGATCGTGGCATCCAGATCCTGCAGCCGGTGTGGCAGATCTGTGGATCGCTGCCCCAGTCCAGCAGAACCGGATCCGCGTATGCAGAAACTGGTCGGCACGATCGAGAGATCTGTGCACTCAGATCCACGGACAGTCCTCTGCTGCCGGGGGAACTGCCTGGCAGATCTGCCGATCTTGGTTGTTCGAGTCATTTGCCCAGGTCAGGGCATTTTCTGAGATTTCGCGCTCTTACGTCGTCATCATCCGCGCCGTTCACCTCACGGCACAGGCGGTGCCACGTACCACCGTGCAGCCTCCGCTCGCGCCCGCGTCCTGTGCCGACTGTGCGCAGCTCGCTTCACAGCCGACCGCAACCCCTCAGCCCAAGCCCGGCAACCGGCTCCGGTCCACAGCTGACACTCGACCGAACCCGCCGAAGCTCACGGGCCCACTTCTTCGGCGTGCCCACACGACCCCGGCGCTTTCCGGGCGCACGGCCCGTACCACGACGATGCGGATTCGCGCCGGGAAGTGACGGGGCAGCGGGGTCCGGGGGCCGTCGAAGGCCCCTGGTACCAAGCTGCTCAGTCCCGTCACGTTGGTTGATGAACGGAGTGGTCGAGCGATGGGCTGCTGTAATTGCGGGCTCGGGCTTCTATGGCGTGGACCTGAGGGGCTGGACCCGCGCGAGGAGAGTTTCTGGGGCGTCTGCGCTGAGAGGGAACCAGAGCGTTCACCATGAACCCCGCGCCTCCACCCGAGACAGTGGATCAATCCCCACCCAGCCGCTCACACGAGAACGTGTGAGGCAGCCGTATGCAGGCAGCCCAATCCGCTGCCGATGCTGCACGCCGACATTGAGCGGCGCCTCCCGGCAACAGACTCAAGTCGCGATCATCCGGCCGGGGATACTTGCATCGAACTCGCCGGCCCGATGCGCGCCCTCGACAGCCGGGCCGGCGAGGTCGTCCGGTGACCTCACAGAGCTGCCAGGGCTGTGTCGTCGTTCACTCCGAGCCGGCCTGGGGAGCGCCCGAACCATTGGGGGCCGTGGTCCTTCCCTCACAACCCTCACACAGCCCAAGCATGCAGAAAACCCCCAGGGCCGGGACGAGTGTGGGGGCCGCCCGGGAGCCGTTCGCAGCGTCTGAGAGGGTGGGGACATGGATATCGTCCGCAGGAACAACGTCACGGTCACCGGAAACCCGCGGGGACGGGCGGTGGTGCTGGCCCACGGGTTCGGTTGCGACCAGAACATGTGGCGGCTGACGGTGCCTGCACTGGCTGCGGACTACCGGGTCGTGCTGTTCGACTACGTGGGATCGGGCCGCTCGGACCTGTCGGCGTTCTCGGAGGAACGTTACGCCTCCCTGGACGGCTACGCCCAGGACGTGGTCGAGGTCTGTGATGCGCTGGACCTGCGCGACGCGGTGTTCGTGGGCCACTCGGTCAGCGCGATGATCGGCGTGCTGGCCGCCGGCATGGCTCCCGAGCGCATCGGGGCTCTGGTGATGGTCGCCCCCTCCCCCAGGTACATCGACGACGAGGGGTACCGGGGCGGGTTCGGCGCCGAGGACATCGACGAACTGCTGGAATCGCTCGAGTCGAACTACCTGGGCTGGTCGGCAGCGATGGCGCCGGTGATCATGGGCAACCCGGAGCGGCCCGAACTCGGCGAGGAGCTGACGAACAGCTTCTGCGCCACCGACCCGGACATCGCCCGCGTCTTCGCCCGGACCACGTTCCTGTCGGACTCCAGGGACGATCTGAAGACCGTGCAGGTGCCGACACTGGTGCTGGAATGCACCCAGGACGTCATCGCTCCCCGCGAGGTCGGAGCCTTCGTCCACCGCGCGATACCCGGCTCGACGCTGGTCACCCTCGACGCCACCGGACACTGCCCGCACCTGTCCTCGCCGGAGGCGACCAACGAGGCGATCACCGCCTTCCTGGCGGGCCTGCGTTGATGTGCCGAAGCGGGCAGCAGCCCGATCCCTACACCACGGACGGCGTGGAGAAATCGAATGCGGCGTTCACCGCGCTGCTGGAGGACAGCGCCGAGGAACTGTACGAGAACGCCCCGTGCGGGTATCTGTCCACGCTCATGGACGGCACCGTCGCGAAGATCAACGCCACGCTGCTGGGCTGGCTCGGTCTGGAGCGGGAAGCGGTGGTGGGCCGGATGCGGTTCACCGACTTCCTGACCGTGGGCGGCAAGCTGTACCACGAGACGCACTTCGCGCCGCTGCTGCGGATGCAGGGCGAGATCGGCGGCATCGCCCTGGAGATCAGACAGGCCGGCGGAGACCGGATGCAGGTGCTGGTCTCCTCCGCGGTCAAATACGGCGCCACCGGCGAACCCCTGCTGATCCGCACCACCGTCTTCGACGCCCGCGACCGCCGCGCCTACGAAGAGGAACTCCTGCGGGCCCGCAGGGCGGCCGAGGAAGCACGCCGGCAGGCGGAGGCCGACCGCGCCCGGCTCCAGGACGCCCTCGCCGTGCTCCAGCAGTCACTGCTGCCCGACACCCTGCCCTCGGCACCCGGGCTGGAGTCGGCCGCCCACTACCGGACCGCCTCCCCCGACCGGCTGGGCGGCGACTTCTACGACCTCTTCCGCCTCGACGGCACACGGTTCGCCTTCTTCCTCGGCGACGTGTGCGGCAAGGGGCCGCAAGCCGCCGCGGTCACCTCGCTCACCCGCTACACCCTGCGCGCCGCCGCCCTGCACGATCCCGACCCCGTATCCGCCCTGACCACCCTCAACAAGGTGCTCCACGAGCGGTACACCGGTGGCGACCCCCGCTACTGCACCGCCATATTCGGCGTCGTCGCACCCGACCCCACGACCGGACGAGCCACCGTCCGCCTCGCCTCAGGCGGGCACCTCCCCGCGCTCGTCCTGCGCGCCGACGGCACAGCCGACTTCCTGCCCACACCCGGCGGCCTGCTCGTCGGCGTACTGCCCGACGCACCCTTCACCGCCACCGACACCGTCCTCGACCCCGGCGACACCCTCCTGCTCTACACCGACGGCCTCACCGAAGCCCGCACCGGCGAAGACCGCACCGACCTGTACGGAGCAGAAGCGCTGCGCACCTTCGCCGCCCGCCACGCCGGCAAACCCGCACCCGCCGTCATCCAGGCCTTGGCCGAACTCCTGGACGACTTCGGCGACAAACTCGACGACGACACCGCCCTCCTCGCCCTCGGAACCCCCGCCCCCGCCCCTGACACCACGAAACTCGCCGAATGACCCCGCTCAAGATCACCACACGAGACGCCACAACCGGTCCCCTCCTGCACATCACCGGCGAACTCGACTACAACAGCGCCGCCGAACTACGCGACCTGCTCACCCGGCTCGCCATCAACCCCGGCCAACGCCTCATCCTGGACCTCGGCGGCATGGAGTTCTGCGACTCCAGCGGCCTCACCGCCCTCATCGCCGCGCGCAACATCGCCCACGCCGCCGGAGCCGACATCGCACTCGCCGCAGTCCCCGCCCCCACACTGCGCGTCCTGCACATGGTGGGCCTCGACCAGCTCTTCGCCCTCCACCCCGACAGCGACGCCGCCATGTCCTGACCCGGACCACAGGCGGGCGGGGCAGAACTCGCGGGAAGTGATCGCTGCGCATCGAGAAGACCCAGCGCCCGTGCGGCAGACCACCGGACGAACGCCGGCTCACGCAGACGCGGACGGTTCGGACCGAACAGGCCTCGCCGCGCCGCCGCGGCCGAGCAGACGCGCTGACATGATGTCGGCTTCGGCCAGTCTCAGCGGTTGCGGGCGCCCGGACCATCCCCGTAGGCCGGAGGTGATCCGCTCCCGCCGGGTCTCACCCTTGCCCGTCTCGGGTCCTTCCCGCCGACCTGGGCGATCGGTCGTCTCGGCCACCTCGGCCACCTCGGCCTCCTACCGGCGTCCGTACCTCGTCAGCGAGCTGAGGACGGCGCTCGCCAGCTGCAGAGCACGGCGCACCAGGTCGCCGCCCTAGGTGCTCGAGGTCTTCGACGGTCATGGTGTCCATGAGCGCGAACGCGCCGTCGATCTCCTCGTCCGGCACGTCCACCGGGGGCGGCAGGAATTCGTTAGGTGTATCGCCCGGTGAGGTTGAGGACGCGGATCTCGTCGGCCAGCGCATGGAGTGCAGCACGAGAACGTCACCGCGCACCCGCAGCAGGCCGAGGCGTTCGCGCCCGCTCCAGGCGTACTTGGCGACGGCCGCCTTGCTGGAGCGGCCGAGCGCCTGGACGAGGAGTTTGTAGGGCTTGGCCGCGACCTGGAGGGCTGGAGGTGGTAGCCCTCGCCGATCTGGTTGGGGACGCGGGCCTGTTCCCTCTCGCAGTGGCGTTCCCGTGGCAGTGGGGGTGACCGGACGGAAGGCCGCGGCCCCGGACGCCACGGGCGAGGTGGCGGCGGCCTCCGCGCCGGGGGCCAGGGGGGAGATTGCGGCGGGGGTGGCGGCGAGCAGGCCCAGCACGCCGGTCAGCGCAAGCACGAGAAGCCGGTGCCGTCCGAGGGCGCGCCGAAGTCTCAGGATCCGCAACAGATCGACCGACCTGCGCCGGATCGCCGGGATCGCGATCGCCCCGCCTCCGTCGGCGAAGACCTGGTGACGAGCGCCGGGGCGTGCCGTCAGAGCCGGCGCGCCGGGTCCGTCCTAGCGTTCCTGATCAGCGGCCGGTGCCGCGGCGTCCCTCGGTGCTCTCCCGCAGGACGAGCCGGTGCGGCACCCGCAGGTCGCGGGGCGGCCGGTCGGCGGTCGAGGCGTCGCTCTCCCCGGCCGTCCCCGACGCCTCGTCCATGCGGCGTTGCAGCAGGTCCACCGCGGTTTTGGCGACCGCCGCCTTGTCGGGTGCCACCGTGCTCAGCGTGGGGATGCTGAAGCGTCCGCCTTCGACGTCGTCGAAGCCGACGACGGCGACGTCCTCGGGCACGCGGAGGCCGTACTCGTGCAGGGTGCGCAACGCGCCCAGTGCCATCTGGTCGTTGAGGCACAGCAGTGCGTCGGGGCGGACGCCGTCGCGGAGGGCGCGGGCCACCGCCTCGGCGCCGTCGGGCGTGCGGAAGTACGCCACGCGCAGCAGGGCCGCCGGGTCGAAGGCGATGCCCGCCTCGGCGAGGGCCGCGCGGTAGCCGCGTGTGCGGGCCTGGGCCGTGCCGTGGCCCGGCTCGTCGCGCCCGCCGACCACCAGGATCGTCCGGCGGCCGAGGCCGATCAGATGCTCGGTCGCCTCGCGCGCGGCCTTCTCGTTGTCGATGGCGACATGGTCCGCGCCCTCCTCCACCAGTTCGCCGAGGAGCACGGTCGGGGGCGCGCCGCGCGGGCGGTCGGTGAGGTCGTCGGCGGTCAGGGCGAGCGGGCTGAGGATGACGCCGTCGACGAAGGTGGAGCCGAACCCGGTGAGCGCCGCCAGTTCGTGAGCCCGGTCCGCGCCGGTCTGGTGGATGAGCACGGTCAGGGAGCGCTGTTCGGCTTCGCGGATGACGTGCCGGGCGAGCTCCGCGAAGTACGGGAGGTCCAGCTCGGGCAGGACCAGCGCGATGATGCCGGTGCGGCCCTTGCGCAGGTGACGGCCGGCCAGGTTCACCCGGTAGCCGAGGTGCTCTATCGCCTCCTGGACCGCGCGTCTGGTGCGGTCGGAGACATGGACGTAGTCGTTGATCACATTGGAGACCGTCTTCTCCGACACGCCCGCGTGCCGTGCGACGTCCTTGATGCTGGGTCGTGCCACCGCGCCCTCCCTGCCCCTCGCCGCCACCGAGTCTATGTCCCGTCCCGGTGGCACTCACCTGAAGGCAGGCCTCGCGGGCCCGGCACCCGGCTGTCAGCCGGTCGTACGGGACCTCTTTACAGCCAGATGTACATCGATGTAAAAACACAGCGTCGCATCGCGTCACCCGCACTTCCCCACCCGCCCTGTGCAGTGATCCACACCCTCGCCCGTGGACCACCGCCAGCTCGTTCAGGCGTATCCGGCCGTCGAAAGGTCCGTGATGACTCTCCGACCCCCTGTCCCAGAAGCCGGGCGCTCGCCCGATCCCGCGCCCGGACTCTCCCGCCGCCGGCTGATGCGCAACGGCATGGCCGCGGCCGGGGCGCTGCTCGCCGCGGCACCGCTGTCCGGCTGCGCCACACCGGCCTCGGCCTCCGGCGCCTCCGCGCTGAGCGTCTGGGACCTGTTCCAGGGCGGCGACGGTCTGCTGATGGACGACATGATCAAGGCCGTCTCCAGTGGCCCGAAGGGCTTCGACATCGACCGGACGATCCTGGACTGGGGCCCGTCCTACTACACCAAGCTCGCCATGTCGGCCGCCGGAGGCCGCGCCTCCGACGTGGCCGTGCTCCATCTGTCCCGGCTGGCGGGCTACGCCCCCGGCGGCCTGCTCGACCCCTTCGACCTGGACCTGCTCGCCGAGTTCGGCGTGACCGAGCGGGACTTCACGCCGGCGGTCTGGTCGCGTACCCGGCACGACGGCACCGTGTACGCGATCCCGCTGGACGTGCACCCGTTCATCGTGTTCTACGACAAGGAGGCGGCGGACCGCGCCGGACTCCTCGACTCCGCCGGGGAACTCGCGCCCATGGGTTCGCCCGAGGCGTTTCTGGAGGCGGGCAGGGCGCTGGCCGAAGCCACCGGGAAGTCGGGCGTCCTGTTCGGCCATGTCACCGACACGGCGCAGAGCTGGCGCCAGTTCTCCGCCCTGTACGCGCAGACCGGCGCCTCGCTCTCCCTCCCTGACGGAGGGCCGCCGGAGATCGACGTCGAGGCCGCGGTCCGCGTCGTGACGTTCATGCAGCAGCTGTTCGACGGCCGCACCAACCCCAACAACCTCGACTACAACGGGGCGATGGCCGGCTTCCTCGGCGGTCGCGGCGGCATGATCATGGTGGGCGAATGGGAGCTGCCGACGCTGAAGGAGTCCGGCATCCCCCTCGGTGCAGCGCCCTTCCCCCAGGTCTTCGGCAAGCCGGCCGTCTACACCGACAGCCATGCCTTCGTCCTCCCGCACCAGGACGACCCCGATCCGGCACGGCGGCGCGAGGCCCACCGGTATGTCGCGGAGATCGTCAAGCGGAGCCTGACCTGGGCCACCGCCGGTCACATCCCGGCGTACCGACCGGTGCTGGAGGAACCGGAGTACGCCGCGCTCGATCCGCAGTCCTCGTACGCGGACGCCGCCGACGTGGCGGTCCTCGACCCGCCCAACTGGTTCACCGGGTCCGGGTCGAACTTCCAGAACCGGATGTGCCAGCCGCTGCAGTCGGCGCTGCTGGGCAACACCTCCGCCGAGAAGGCGGTGCGCCAGATGGTCCGCGAGGCGGACGCGCTGCTGCGGCTGCCCAACCCGGTGGCCTGACGAGGACAAGGAGCGTACACATGGCAACCACCGCACCCCCGGGGACGAAGGCGCCCGGCGACGCGAGCACCCGACGGCCGGGCGGCCGTCTCCGTACGGGTCGTGCCGGCATCACCGCCACATCGGGTTCGGGACTCGTCTTCGTCCTGCCGTTCCTGCTCGTCTTCGGCCTGTTCCTGGTGTGGCCCGTCGTGCACGGGCTCTGGATGAGCCTCACCGACACCTCTCTCGCCCTGCGCGAGACGGCGTTCGTCGGCTTCGACAATTACACCGAGGCGTTCGGTGACCCGGACGTGTGGAGCAGCCTCGGCAACACGCTGTTGTTCACCGCGATTTCGAGCGTCCCGCTGGTGCTGGTGTCGTTGGCCATGGCCCTGCTGGTGCACAGTGGGATCGCCGGGCAGTGGGCGTGGCGGCTGGCCTTCTTCGCGCCGTATCTGCTGCCGGTGACCGTGGTGACCCTCATCTGGGCGTGGCTCTACCAGCCGGACCTGGGCCTCGGCAACCAGCTGCTCGGCGCGCTCGGTCTCGAGCCCGTCGGCTGGCTCTCCGACGAGTCCGTGGCGATGTGGTCGATCGCCGCCCTCACCGTCTGGTGGACGATCGGTTTCAACTTCCTGCTCTACCTCGCCGCGCTGCAGTCCCTCCCGTCGACCTACGACGAGGCCGCCGCGCTGGACGGCGCCGGTGCCTGGCGACGGCTGTGGTCGATCACGCTGCCGCAGCTGCACAGGACCACCGCGCTGGTGGCGATGCTGCAGATCCTCGCCTCCCTCAAGGTGTTCGACCAGATCTACATCCTCACCAAGGGCGGCCCCAACGGCTCGACCCGCCCGATCCTGGAGTACGTCTACGACGTCGGCTTCACCGGCTACCGGCTCGGCTACGCCTCGGCCGTCTCATATCTCTTCTTCGCGCTCGTCATCGTCGTCTCGCTCGTGCAGCTCCGCATCTTCCGCCGGGAGGACTGACCGTGTCCGCCATCTCCACCACCTCGCGCCCACGGCCACCCCGCGAAGCGGCCGGCTCACCCCTCCTCCTCGGCCACGGCAGGCTGCCGCGCGTGCTGGCCGGGACCGCGCTCGTCGTCCTCGCGGCCGTCTGGCTGGTGCCCTTCGTGTGGGCGATCGCCACGTCCGTGCAGAGCGAACAGGACGTGGCCTCCCCCGGACTGTCTCCGTTCAAGGGCGCGTTCACGGCGGAGGCGTACCGGCAGATCCTGGAGCGCGGCAACGTCACCCTGTGGGCCTTCAACAGCTTCCTGATCGCGGCGCTGGTCACGGTGATCACGGTCGCCGTCTCCACACTCGCCGCGTACGGCTTCTCCCGCGGCACGTTCCGTGGCCGCCGGGCCCTGCTCGGTGTCACCGTCGCGGCCATCATGATCCCGCCGCAGCTGCTCGTGGTGCCGCTGTTCGAGCAGATGCTGCTGTTCGACCTGGTGGACACCTATGCCGGGGTGATCCTGCCGCAGGTGGTCGCGCCCATGATGGTGTTCATCCTCAAGCGTTTCTTCGACGGCATCCCCCGGGAACTGCAGGACGCCGCCCGCATCGACGGCGCCTCGGAGTTCCGGGTGTTCCTGTCCGTGGTGCTGCCGTTGTCGCGGCCGATCGTGGCCGCCGTGGCGATCTTCGTGTTCATCGGGGCGTGGAACAACTTCCTGTGGCCCTTCATCGTCACCAACGACTCCGACCTGATGACCCTTCCGGTGGGCCTGGCCACCGTGAAGGACGCCTACGGCATCCAGTACGCGCAGTCCATGGCGTCCGCGTTGCTCGCCGCGCTGCCGCTGATCGTGGTGTTCCTCTTCTTCCAGCGACGCATCGTCGACTCCGTGGCCACCACCGGCCTCGGCGGTTCCTGACCTTCTCCCCTCGCTCATCCACGGGCGCGGCCGTCCTGGCCCCCCATCGATCCGACTGGAGTCTGTGTGCTCTCTCACTCCGCCCCGCGTCCGGAGTACCCGCGCCCGCAGTTCGTGCGGCGCGACTGGCTCAACCTCAACGGCGTCTGGCAGTTCGAGACCGACCGGGGCGACAGCGGCCTCGAACGCGGTCTGCTCGGCCGGGAGTTGCGCGAGGAGATCCTGGTCCCCTTCCCTCCCGAGTCGGAGCTGTCCGGCATCGGCGAAACCGACTTCCTGCACGCCGTCTGGTACCGGCGAGCCGTCACCCTGCCGGCTCAGTGGGCCGGGCGGCACGTGCTGCTGCACTTCGGCGCCGTCGACCACGACACGACCGTGTGGGCCAACGGCAAGGAGGTGGCGCGTCATCGCGGCGGCTTCACGCCCTTCACCGCCGACCTCGGTGACATCGCCGGGGCAGGTGAGGAGGTGGTGATCACCGTACGGGCCCGCGACGCCAAGTCGGGACCGCAGGCGCGGGGCAAGCAGGCGATCCAGTACGCCAACCACGACTGCAACTACACGCGGGTGACCGGCATCTGGCAGACCGTCTGGCTCGAGCCCGTCCCTGACCTGCACCTGCGGCGCCCCCGCATCACCCCCGACCTCGCGGGCTCCGCCTTCCACGTCGAACTGCCGCTGTCCGGCAACCGCCCGGGGTACCGGGTGCGGGCCGTTCTCAGCGACGGCGAGGGCGAGGTGAGCCGCGCCGAGGCACGCGCCGACCTGGACCTCGCCCCGCGTCTGCATCTGCCGGTGCCGGAGGAGCGGCGGCGCGAGTGGGGCCCCGGCGACCCGTTCCTGTACGACCTGCGGCTCGAACTCCTCGACGCCGACGGGCAGGTGGCCGACAGCGCGGGCAGTTACGCGGGGCTGCGTGCCGTGGGCCTGCGCGGCAAGGCCGTGACCCTCAACGGACGTCCGGTGTTCCAGCGTCTCGTGCTCGACCAGGGCTGGTACCCGGACGGGCTGATGACCGCGCCGAGCGACGAGGCACTGGTGAGGGACATCGAGCTCGCCATGGCCGCCGGCTTCAACGGCGCGCGCCTGCACCAGAAGGTCTTCGAGGAGCGCTTCCTCTACCACGCCGACCGCCTCGGCTACCTGGTCTGGGGCGAGTTCGGGGACTGGGGCTGCGAGACGGGCGGCTCCTCCGGTGACAACCAGAAACCCGACGCCTCCTACGTCGCCCAGTGGCTGGAAGCGCTGGAACGGGACTACTCCCACCCCTCGATCATCGGCTGGTGCCCGCTGAACGAGACCTACCAGAAGCTCCACGACCGCATCACCCAGCTCGACGACGTGACCCGGGCGATGTTCCTGGCCACCAAGGCGATGGACACCACCCGGCCGGTCATCGACGCGTCCGGCTACTCCCACCGGGTCGCGGAGACCGACGTCTACGACTCCCACAACTACGAGCAGGACCCGGAGACGTTCCGGCAGCTGATGTCGGGGCTCGTCAAGGACGAGCCGTTCGTCAACACCCACGAGAGCGGCACGCCCTACTCGGTGCCGTACCGCGGTCAGCCGTACTTCGTCAGTGAGTTCGGCGGCATCTGGTGGGACCCCGAGGCCGCTGCCGAGCGGTCCGGCGAGGACCGCACCGTCTCCTGGGGATACGGGGAACGGGTCCGCGACGAGGAGGAGTTCCACGCCCGGTTCAGCGGCCTCGTCGAGGTGCTGCTGAGCGACCCGAACATGTTCGGCTACTGCTACACCCAGCTGACCGACGTGTTCCAGGAGCAGAACGGCGTCTACCGCTTCGACCGCGCCTCGAAGCTCGACGTCGACCGCATCCGGGCGGCGCAACTGCGGCCGGCGGCCATCGAGCACCAGGAGCGGGAGTGACGACGGCAGCCGCTACCGCCTGTGCCCCAGGCGGCCCGGGCGACCACACCAGCAGGGTGTCCGGCAGGACGCCGAAGGCGACGATGAAGGCGAGCTGCACGAGGAAGGCGAGGGGCACGACGCCCGGCGCGGCGAAGATCGCGGCGAGGACGCGGGCGGAGGTGATCACGCCGCCGCGGTGACGAGTCCGGGCACGGCGGCCCTGGCGGCGCGCAGCATACCTGCGCGTACGCCTGGCGGGGTGACTCCTCCCAGCGCCCTGCGTCTCAAAAGCGGGAACCTGCCGGCGTCGCGCCGCGCCCCAGCATGCTCTCGCGCTCGACCAGGGGGCAGCCGGGCCGGAACGGTGCGATGCCGGCCTGGGCGTACGAAGGCGCCTGACGCCACCAGCATCGGATCACCGGCCGCCAGCCCGGACAGCCGATGAACCCGGTCATCCTCCAGGCCCACCTGCGTGACCATCGGCGTCCCTCCGCAGCGCGGCCGGACCTCCACAATCCGACAGCTCGCCCCACACCCCCGGCCCCTGTCGTCGCAATGGCCTTCGACTACCACGACAAGACAATCACCTGCCCGGTCACCGAAGCCGGAGAAACCGGGAGCCGATACGCTCCGGCCGATCACACAAGGTAAGTGCGCTTGAGCTCGGGTTTTCCGCTGTCCCCGCCTGGCTCGCGGAAAACCGCCCTGAACCAGCTACTCGTCGTGACCGAGGTCGTGAATGCCCAGCGAATACACGACACCTCAACGTGCGAGTCCACCAGTCCTGGGGCTGCAGGGCCATCACGGCCAGGAGGTCGCGCAGCTGCCCGCGGATCGCCTGGGCATTGACCGCGGGGTAGCACCGGGGCCCCGTTCCAGAAACCGAAGGCCACCCGGCCTCCCACTGGATGAGCCGGCGACGACGTTCTCGACATCAAGCGCTCCCAAGCCGCACTGGCCTAAGACGATGTGGTTCTCGTAGTTGTCGTGAGACATCGCCTCGTACGACATCTGTCAGCTCCGCTTGTCCCCCCAACGGGCCAGCGCCAGCAGCACCCCGCGTGCCTGGTCGCTGACCATGGTGCCTGACGTCCAGGAGCCTCTCGCGCCGCTGGACGACCGTGCCCTGCCTTCGACGCCCTCCTTGCGAAAGTGTTTCGTAACCGACGGTTTTCATCGTCTTGTACCGCCTGTGAAACCCGTGCCAGTGTCCCGGTCCATCAGGCACGTGTCCGCAGCGCGCATATCCGAAAGCCTTTCGTGCGAGCTGTCGCACTCCTCAGCAGGAACAGCGCATCAGAAGAGAAAGAGGCAGAGCATGCACAGGAACCAGGAACGCGGTGACGTGGCCGACCGCACGTCCACGAGGATCAGGTGGCGGCGCGCGGTCGTGTCCGCGGCCGCCGCTTCGACGGCCCTGAGCCTCGCCGCGTGCGGGTCCTCCGGTCCTTCCACTACCTCCTCGGGCGAGGGCCTGACGATGTGGGCGCTGACGGACCAGACGATCCTCAAGGAGTCCGTGGACGCCTACAACAAGGACCACCCGGACGAGAAGATCAACCTGCGGCTGTTCGCCAACGACGACTACAAGCAGAAGCTGCGCGTGGCATTCGGCGCGAACCAGGCCCCGGATCTCTTCTTCAACTGGGGCGGCGGGGCACTCAACGACTACGTGGAAGCGGGCAAGGTCGACGCCGTGACCGACAGCCAGGTCAACCTGCTGCGGTTCATGCCGAGCGTGCTGCAGAGCGCCGAGTTCGGGGGCGAGGTCTACGGCGTCCCGGCCAACGGGCTCGCTCCGGTCGTCCTCTTCTACAACAAGAAGGTCCTCAAGGACGCCGGCGTCGAACCGCCGAAGACCTACGACGACCTGCTGAGCGCCGTGAAGAAGCTCAGGGACGACGGGGTCACCCCGATCTCCCTCGCGGCGAACTCCAAGTGGCCGACCCTGATGCACCTGGAGTACCTCCTCGACCGCGAAGGCGGCCACGAGGTGTTCCAGGAGATCGCAGCCGGAGACACGGCCGTCTGGAAGGACCCGGCGGTCACCAAGGCCAACTCCCGCCTGCAGGAACTCGCCGAGGCCGGCGCCTTCGGCGACAACGCCTCCTCCGTCAACTACGACCAGGGCGCCTCCACTGCCCTGCTCTACACCGGTAAGGCCGGCATGGAGCTGATGGGCACCTGGGAGTACGCCAACCTGGTCAAGGCGGCACCGGACTTCGTGAAGAAGGACCTGGGCTACATGGCCTTCCCGGCGCTGCCCGGTGGCGCGGGCGATCCGAAGAACATCGTCGGCAACCCCTCGAACTTCCTGTCGCTGAACTCGGCGAGCAAGAACAAGGAAGCGGCACTGACGTATCTGAAGGACTACGTCATGAACGAGGACCAGATCGACGCCTACATCACCTCCGGCAGCGTGCCGCCCGTCACCAAGCTGGACTCCCGCCTCGCCCAGGTGAAGTCGGCCGACGACAGGAAGTGGCTGTCCTTCGTCCACGGCCTGGTGGAGGGTGCTCCCAACTTCCAGCTCTCCTGGGACCAGGACCTGCCCTCGGACCAGGCGGACCCGCTGCTGACCAACGTGGACAAGTCGCTGCTGGGACAGATCAAGCCCGAGCAGTTCGGCGAGAACATGAGCGAGGCGGCGAAGTAATGACCGCGGTCGCTCGTACGCGTCCGCCCGTGCCCCGCGGGACACGGCCGGACGCGGTGCGTGGCGGGCGGCGCGGCCTCAGCGGCCTGCTGATGGCCGCGCCCGCCCTGATCCTGTTCGGACTGTTCGGCCTGATCCCGCTCGGCGGCGTCGTGGTACTCAGCCTCACCAGCTGGGACGGCCTGGGATCCATCGGCTGGCACGGCTTCGGCAACTGGAGCGGCGTCCTGACTGACGGCTCCACCTGGCAAGCGCTGTGGCTCACCGTCAAGGTGATGCTGATCAGCTGGGTGGTCCAGACACCGCTGGCGCTGGCACTGGGTCTCTTCCAGGCCCCCCGCGGCCGGACGCGCGCCTTCCTCGCCGTGCTGTGGTTCCTCCCGCTGCTGCTGTCCGCGGTCGCTATCGGCCTGACCTGGCAGGCCCTGCTCGATCCTTCCTTCGGCATCGGCTCCACACCGGGACTGGACTGGCTGGCCCGTCCGCTGCTCGGTTCGCCCGAGCTGGCCCTCTACACGGTGATCTTCGTGATCGCCTGGCAGTTCGTGCCGTTCCACGCCCTGCTGTACCAGGCCGGCATCCGGCAGATCCCCGTTTCCCTGTACGAGGCCGCCGCCATCGACGGCGCCGGTCCGGTGACCCGCCTGCTGCGGATCACGCTGCCCCAGCTGAAGTACACCTTCGTCACGTCGAGCACGCTCATGCTGGTGGGCTCACTGACCTACTTCGACCTGATCTTCGTCCTGTCCGGCGGCACCGGCGGCCCGGGCGACGCGACTCGCGTGCTGCCCCTGGCCATGTACATCACGGGTTTCCAGGCGCACGACATGGGCCGGGCCAGCGCGCTCGCCACGCTCCTGGTCGTCTTCGGCCTCGCCCTGTCGCTGCTCACCACCCGCCTGTCCGGCTTCACCCGGATGGACAGCCAGCAGGAGGGCCTGTGACCACCCCCACCATGGCCAAGGCGCGCAGGGCACGCGGTCCGCAGCATGCCACCCGGTCCCCGGCGCCGTCCGCCACCCGCCCGCGGCGCACCCGCACGCCACTGCGCCGCGCGCTGTCCGGCGCCGCCGCACTGGGGTGGACCGCGCTCGTCGTCGTGCCCGTGTACTGGCTGGTCGTGACCAGCCTGCGCAACCGCACGGACTTCACCAGCGACAGTCCGCTGGCCCTGCCCGGCCACCCCACCCTCGACAACTACCGGACCGTCCTCGACGGCGACTTCACGACCTACCTGCTCAACAGCGTCGTCGTCACGGTCGCGACCGTCGCGCTCACCGTGGTCACCGCCCTGATGGCCTCCTTCTGCATCGTCCGCTACACCAACCCCTGGTCCCGCCTGTCCTTCCGGCTGTACCTGCTGGGCCTCGCCATCCCGCTGCAAGCGGTCATCATCCCGGTCTACCTGCTGATCATCCGCATGCAGATGTACGACAGCCTGCTCGCGATCGTGCTGCCCTCGGCGGCGTTCGCGCTGCCGGTCACGGTGATGATCCTCGTCAGCTTCCTCCGGGACATCCCCCGCTCGCTGTTCGAGGCGATGATCGTCGACGGCGCCGGCGACTGGCGCATGCTGTTCTCCCTCGCCGCGCCGATGGCACGCCCCGCCCTGATGACGGTCGCTGTCTACGACGCGCTCCAGGTGTGGAACGGCTTCCTCTTCCCGCTGATCCTCACCCAGAGCGGGGACAAAGCCGTGCTGCCACTCGCCCTGACCCTTTACCGCGGTCAGTTCGGCATCGACGTGCCCGCGACCATGGCCGCGGTCGTCCTGTCCACCCTTCCCATGCTGGTGGTGTTCGTCCTGGCCAGGCGGCAGCTGGTCGCCGGACTGACCGCCGGATTCTCCAAGTAGCGCATGCCGAGAGGAGGACGGCCGGGCTCACAGCCCGGCCCGCCTCGGCGTGCCCGAAGCCCTCACGAGGAGCAGTCGAATGAGCACCACCACTCCTGACCACGACGCGCCGACGAACCGTGCAAGCCCGCCGCGGGCTACGGACGGCCGGCCCTGGACCGACCCCGCCCTGCCGACGGACGAACGTGTCGAGGCGCTGCTCGCCCGCCTCACCCTGGAGGAGAAGGCCGCCCAGCTGAGCAGCAGCTGGGAGGATGTCGAGCCGGCCGGCCCGGAGGTCGCCCCCGGCACCAGCCTCTTCGCCCCCGTCGGCCCGCTCACCGAGACCGCCCGTCACGGCCTGGGCCAGCTCACCCGCCCCTACGGCACCGTGCCCCGCCCTGCCCTGGAACACGCCCGTCTCCTGGCGGAGCGCCAGCGGCAGATCATGGCACAGAGCAGGTTCGCCATCCCCGCCATGGCCCACGACGAGTGCCTGACCGGCTTCACCGCCTACGGCGCCACGATCTACCCCACTTCCCTGGCCATGGCCGCCACCTTCGACCCGGACCTGATCCGCCGGGTCGGCGCGGCCATCGGCGCCGACATGGCTGAGGCCGGCGTCCACCAGGGACTCGCCCCGGTCGTCGACGTCGTCCGCGACTACCGCTGGGGCCGCTGCGAGGAGACCTACGGCGAGGACCCGCACCTGGTCGGCGAGATGGGCGAGGCATACGTCCTGGGTCTGCAGAGCGCCGGGGTGTACGCCACACTGAAGCATTTCGCCGGCTACTCCGATTCCATGGGCGGGCGCAACCACGCGCCCGCGCACATCGGGCGCCGCGAGCTGGCCGACGTCATCCTCCCGCCCTTCGAACGGCTCGTCGCCGCCGGCGTGGGCTCCGTCATGAACTCCTACGCCGAGATCGACGGCGAGGCCCCCGCCGCCAGCCGGTGGCTGCTGACCAGCGTCCTGAGGGAGCAGTGGGGCTTCGAGGGGACGGTCGTCTCCGACTACTGGTCGCTGCCGTTCCTGGTGAACGCCCACCGGGTGGCGGCCGACCTGTCAGGCGCCGGTGCGCTCTCCCTCAACGCGGGCATGGATGTGGAACTGCCCGACCAGCGCGGCTTCGGTACCGCCCTCGTCGAAGCCGTGAGACGCGGAGATGCCGACGAGGCCGACGTCGACCGGGCGGTGCGCCGGGTGCTGCGGCAGAAGGTCGAGCTGGGACTTCTCGACGCGGACTGGGATCCTCGCCCGGCCGCCCTGCGCGCCGGCCAACTCGAGCTGGACAAGCCGGAGAGCCGCGCACTCGCCCGTGCCGTCGCCCGGTCCAGTGCCGTCCTGCTGTCGAACGACGGAAGCCTGCCTCTGCCGTCCTCCGGACGCATCGCCCTGATCGGCCCGTGCGCCGACGACGTACGCACCATGTTCGGGTGTTACAGCTTCCCCAACCACGTCCTCTCCGACCGCGACGACCTGGGCAACGGCGTCGACGCAGTGTCGCTGCGGGCGGCGCTGGCCGAACAACTCCCGGGCGTGCGCTGGGAGTTCCAGCAGGGGTGCCCGGTCCGCGAGAAGGACCGCTCGGGCATCGCGGCCGCGGTGGCGGCGAGTGCCGCGGCCGACCTCACCGTCATGGTCGTCGGCGACAAGCCCGGCATGTTCGGCATCGGCACCTCCGGCGAGGGCTGCGACGTGGAAGACCTGCGCCTGCCCGGCGTCCAGGAGGAACTGGCCGAGGCAGTGCTCGCCACGGACACACCCGTCGTCCTGGTGGTCAACAGCGGCCGCCCGTACGCGGTGGGACGGTTCGCCGCCGCTGCGGCGGCCACGGTGCAGGTCTTCCTGCCAGGGGAGGAGGGCGGACGCGCGGTCGCCGAACTCCTGGCGGGCACGGCGAACTTCAGCGGCAGACTGCCCGTGCAGATCCCGACCTCGCCGGCGGGACAGCCCTACACCTATCTGCACCCGCCCCTGGGTGACCGGCAGAGCTGGCTGTCCAACCTCGACCCCACGCCCGCCTTCCCCTTCGGACACGGGCTGTCGTACACCACGTTCGAGATCGACGGGCTGTCCGTGGACCACGACAGTGTGCCGACCGACGGAGGGTTCACGGCGTCGGTCCGTGTGCGCAACACCGGCGCGGTCCCTGGTGCCGAGACGGTTCAGCTGTACTTCACCGACCCGCTCGCCCAGGTCACCAGGCCGGTGCGGGCGCTACTGGGGTTCGCGAAGGTTTCCTTGGAGCCGGGCGAGCAGGCGACCGTCCGCTTCGACGTCCACACCGACCGCCTCGCCTTCACCGGGCTGGACGGCCACCGGATCGTCGAGCCCGGCGACATCCTCCTGCAGGCCGGTTCCTCCAGCGCCGACACACCCACCGAAGCCGTGGTGCATCTGACCGGCGGAACGCGCGACGCGTCGGTCGTCCGCCGGCACGGCGTACCGGTGACGGTCGTGCGCGGCTGACCCGGACCATGCGACAAGGGCGGTCGGCCCCTCGTGGCCGGCCGCCCCCTTCCGCTGCCCTCAGCCGCCGCCGGGCGGGGCCGTCGAGGTCCGCAGGACGAGGCTGGTCGCCAGCTCCATGCGCGGGGAGGCGGGCGGGCGGCCGTCGGCGACCTGGAGCAGCACCCGGGTGGCCTCCCGCCCCAGCTCCTCGAACGGCTGCCGCACCGCGCTCAGCGGCGGGCTGGCCATGGCTGCCACCAGGGTGTCGTCGAAGGACATGACCGCCAGCTCGCCCGGGACTCGCAGACCCCGCTGCCGGGCCGCCTCCAGGACGCCCAGCGCCTGCGCGTCACTGGCCGCGAACATGGCCGTGGGCGGCTGCTCGGTGCCGAGGATGTGCAGGGTGGCGGCCAGCGCCTCGTCGTAGTCGAAGTCCGTCGAGCGCACGAGCGCCGGATCATAGCCGATGCCCGCCTCCTCCAGCGCGGCGCGGTAGCCGTGCAGACGCGCCGCCCCGGCCAGCGAGTGGGAGCGCCCGGCGACCATGCCGATCCGGGTGTGGCCCAGGCCGACGAGGTACTGCACCGCGTCCCTGGCCCCACTCCAGTTGGTCACCCCGATGCTCGGGATGTCCGCCGACGGAGCGCTGAGCGGATCGACGAGAACCACCGGCAGCCCCTGCTCGATGATGCGGCGCTGGTCGTCCTCCGACAGCATCGAGATCACGATGATCAGCCCGGCGGCGCCCAGCGCCACGCACTCCTGGAACCACTGGGACACGGAGCGCCTGCTGGTGGTGCCGGTGACCACGTGCACGCCGAGTTCGCCGGCCGCGTCGACGATCCCGCGGACAACCTCCAGGGTGTAGGGGCCCGAAAGATCCCTGAACACCGCGACGATCTGCCGCGGGACCTCCGGGTGCCGCTCCCACGGGCGCACGTACCCGTGCCGGATCAGCAGTTCCTCAACCCGGTCCCGGGTCGTGCGGCCCACGTCCCGGCGCCGGTGCACCACCTTGGAGACGGTACTGAGAGACACGCCCGCCTCTTGAGCGATGCTCGTCAGCAGCCCGTACTGCGCCTCCAGCTGTCCCTTGTCCTGAACAGTCACTGTCCTGCTTCCTTCGCCGGCTCGGCACCGGGCGTTCGGGCGTAAGCCAACAGCAGCGGGCGCCGACGGACAAGTCCGCGGCGCCCGCTGCGGCGGTGTTAGACGCGGCTCCACCGCTGGGTGTCGTTGCCGAGGGCGTGCCACAGCTGCACGGGGGACCCGTTGGCCGTGCCCCAGCCGGCGACGTCGATCACCAGACCGTTGGAGCGGTTGATCACCGAGCCGTCCAGCCGGAACGACCACTGCTGGCTGGTCCTGCCGTTGCACGACCAGAGGATGACCTTGGTGCCCGCGGCAGTGCCGTCACCCTCGGCGGCGAGACACTTGCCGGCCACACGGAGTTCCCCCGTGGCGGTCTGAGTGATGGCCTGGTTGGCGTTGCCGGTGCAGTCGAAGATCTGCACCTGTACCCCGGTGCGCCCGTCCGGCACATCCAGGCAACGGTTGGAGTGGGCGCCCTTGAGAATGAAGGGCGAGTCGACCGGCAGTGGTTCGCGGACGAGGCGCCATTCCTGCGCGTCGTCCGCGGACGCGTTCGTGGAGGCATCGATCCCCGGCTGCACGTCGACGGCCGCACCGGCGGTCGTGCCGCTCATGTAGAGGCTGCTGTTCCCGACGGAGCGGAGCTTGTAGTAGCCGTCGCTGGTGGGGACGAGCGTCCACTGCTTGTCGGTGCCGCCGTCGTCGACCCACTGGGCGAGGCTCGCCCCGGCCGTCGCGGCGCCGCCCCAGATCCCGGCGGCACGGCCGCCGGCCTTGTTGAGCAGCGTCACCTTGCCGCCCTTGTCGGCGAGGTGCCAGCGCTGGGTGTCCTCGCTCGCAGACACCGGGTTCGTGATCAGGTCGGCAACACCGCCGGTGAGGTCGGCGTCCTGGGTCTTGCGTGACTGAGGGCTGAGGGCCTGGCCGGTCTTCCGGTTGACGAGGGTGTAGTAATCACCGTCGGAGTGCCCGAGGTCCACCTCGCCGTACTTGACCGGGCCGATGCTTCCACCCGCCCAGGACGCCTGCAGGATCAGCACCCGGCCGGTGCCGTCGACGTGCTGGAGGTTGCGGCTGTATCCGGCGGGGACCGGTGTCCGGTACTCCTTCCAGGTGCCGGTGCTCCTGCCGGACTCGTTCACCCAGACGTGGCCGCTGCCGCTGGCGTTGTAGACGATCCGGCCGTCGGGCAGCGCGGAGAGCACGGGGCTGCCGCCCGTCGCGAGCCGGCCGCCTCCGGAGGGGACGGGCAGCTCGCCGACGGCGTCGTCGTGGGCGGCGTGGAACTTCAGCGGATCGTCTCCCATCCGGTAACGGACGTTGGAACCTCCGCCCCAGTACTCGTACGTCATGAGCCACTTGCCGTCGGTGGTCGGGGCGAGGGTCGTCATACCGGGGCGCCCGCCGCCGATCAGGTTCCTGCCGTTGACGGCCACGGTCGTGCCGGGCACGTCGACCACGGGCGTGCTCCAGGAGGTGCTGGTGCCGTCCCAGGTCTTGTGTGCGAGGATCTGGTGGCCGGGGTCCGTCGCCGTGTCGTTGTCCGGGGCCAGGGCGGGCACCCCGGTGGTGGTGTCGAAGCCGGTGAACTCGTTCTCGTCGGAGTAGTAGGCGATCAGCTTGCCGCCCCGGGCGTACAGGTAGGGCTCCCAGACGGGGTCCTGCTGCTTGTTCGTGTTGGCGGCCGAGCGGTTCGAGCCTCCGCCGCCCTGCCATCCGCCGGCGGCGATGATGTTCTCGAAGCTCCAGGTGGCGCCGTCGTCCGTGCTGGCGTACAGGGCGATCGACACGTCCTTGCGGTCGCCGTCGCCGGTGGGCTGCCAGTCGGGGTCGGCGGCCTTGCGCTCCTTGTAGTAGTAATCGTCGCCCGAGACGACGCTCGCAAGGAGCAGGGTGCCGGCCTTCAGGCTGCCCACGTCGTGAGGGAGCACATAGAGGTAGGGGTTGGTCCAGTTGCTCGTGTACTTGGCGTACTGCGGATCACTGGAGAGGTAGGCCGGGGCCTTGAGGTCGGTGAGCTTCTGCCAGGTCGTGCCGTGGTCGTCGCTCTTGTACAGCGGCATCGTCTGCCCGACCGGATCGCCCTGGCTGTTCTCGAACGCCGCCACGATCCGGCCGCTCGGCAGCTGCGCCGACTTCGGGTAAAGCACGCAGGGACGCTTGTTGCAGGTCGGGCTCTGCGCCACGTACAGGTCGGCAGGGGCCGGCTGGTACGCCGACGCGCTCGGCGCGAGTGTGAGGGTGAGCGCCCCTGCTATTGCTGCGGCGGTCGCCACCGCGAACGTCTTGCGTATCGAGTCAGATCTCAACTGCGGCTCCTTCTAGCATGCGCGTGCCGGGGCCGTCGTCCTGGGCGGCCTGAATGCGCGCGGGAATCGTCTTGCGGGCTGGCGGGATGTCACCAGGGGCGCGCGAAAGCGGCGGTGCGCCTCCCAGTCGCGCGCTGGTTGGTGGCAAGTATCAGGACGGGACGTCTCCGTGTCACCGGTCGGTTTACGAAAGCCTTTCGGACCTTCGACAGGCCCGGCAGTTGACGCCGACCGGCGGGCCTCCCAGAGCGCATGTGCCTCACGTGCCGGACACCATGGACCGCCGAGGCCGCGGACAGCGGCCGTCGCTGAAGAGCGCAGCGCGGAGATCGCGTAGCGAAAGTCTTTCGGGGCAAACTGGCAGCTCGGCCGGGAGACCCTTGAGACCGCCGAACTGATCGTCAGCGAACTCGCCGGCAACGCCGCCATGCACGGACGGTGCCAGGTCACCTTGGGCCTGACGCTGGAGGACGACGGGCAGCTGGGCCTCACGGTCGTCGACCACGGCGGTCCGCGCGCGGGCGTTGCCACGGAACTCCCGGACGAAGAGCACGGCAGAGGGATGCACATCGTGCGGGCCCTGGCGCGGCACGTACGTGTCGCCCAGCACCGCAACAGCTGGCGGATCGTCGTGGTCCTTGCCGGATCAGAAGACGAACGGGCTACGCCTGTCCCTCTCCCTCACCATGACACCAGCGGCCACTGCTGGCCCGATGCCCCGGTGTCGGTGCACTGGCCCTCCGTGCGGAGGCGATAGGCAGCGATACCCCGGCCCAGTTCGAGTGCGGCAAGAGCTCGAGCCGCGATCATCAGTGCGCGAACAAGAAGACCGGCTTCGTCTGAGGGGCACGGCCGCTGCATCGCCACCAACGACGTCGACATCTGTTGCACGGCAAGAAGTCCGCGATCGGGTCCGCAGAGGCCGAGGACTGGGCCCTGCTCGACAGCCGCGTCCACTTGGCCCCCTGTGCAGCGTGTTCCCCGGCTGGAGGTTGACCTCCTGGAGGGGTGTCGGCTTCCACGGGCCGACGCGCTCGCGATGAGCGAGGAAGCGCGCCGCGCCGCGCGCCGCCTGCCCACGGTGGTTCCGGCCGGCTGGCTGTTCGGCATCAGCCCCGCCGCGGTCGACCTGTACGCCGTCGGTGTCCACTGCGCTCGGCGACGCCGGCGCCGCGCTGAAGACCGGGAAGAGCCTGCGGGCTTACGAGGTTGTGAGCGAATACGGATCGGACGTGCTGGCCTTGCGGTCTGGCTGATGGGAGGTCAGCAGCCAGCGGCGCGGACGAGGACGAGTTCGGTGCTCGTCCGTTGCTTCGCGGCCCGGCGGTAGGCGCGGTCGGACACCAGGCCGGCAACGGCCCGATGGATCTCCGGATGGTGTTCACGGCGGCCGATGTACCGCTGGAGGGGGCGCCACTGCTTGTGCTCGGCGTTGGTGTGCTCCACGCAGATCCGCGTTGAGGACTGTCGGCGACGCTTTTCACGCCAGGCGTATCTCTCGCCCAGCGGCGCGTCGTCTTTCGGTTTGCGGGGCGGGGCGCCGACCTGGCCGGGGAACTCGTTGGCCACGCCCCGGTATCCCGGCCAACTCCTCAATCAGCTCGCGGAGATGCGCACGGGAGATGCCGGTGAAGGCAGGATGCGACAAGGAGGCACGGGCCCATACAGACGACACACCCCCATAACATCCACAATCCTCTTCACGTTCCGAGGGAGCCTGCACCCGGCCGTCGCACCATGTAGACGTCGATCGGGTCCTGAACCTCCACGGTGAACCCGTGGCGCTCGTACAGCCGCCGGGCAGCGCTGCCCTGCAGGACGTTCAAGCGGACAGGCACGCCGTCAGCATCGATCCGCTTCAGCAGTGTTCGCAGGACAGCCGATCCGAGCCCTCGGCCCTGGAGGCTCGGGGCGAGATAGAAATGCTCCAGCCACCGCCCGTCCTCGGCCGGCCGCAAAGTGACGCAGCCCGCGAAGGCGCCATCGGCCACGATGACCAACGTGTGCTGCGGGGAGAAAGTATCCCGCAGCCGCTGCCGGACCCGATGCTCGTCGAACCGGCCCAACCGCTCCAGGTCCGGGCGCATCACCGTTGCCCGCAGCTCCGCGATCGCCTCGACATCCGCCAGCTCTGCGGAACGCAGCACCCATGCCACGGGACGGCCCGACTCGATCCCGGGCGCCGCCCGGCCCTGCCGCATCCCGTCCGCCCTCGCACTTGTATCCATGGCCGGAGTATTGCAATGGCCCTCGATAGCCACGTACACAGCTGACCGGGCACGCAGCAGCCCCTATCGCACACCGCGCCGTTATCTGTTCCCGGCCGCGGAGCGCAAGGCGCGCATGGGGACCAACACGGAGAGGGCCTGGTGGGCGTGGAGCCGGCACGAGCACAACCGTTGTGAGTCAGACGGCTCGGACTGCGGTGAGACGGATCAGCAGCACGCCGGGCACGTCCGGCAGCGACACCTTCAGCCCGTCCCCGTCCCACGCCGCAGAGCCGCCGGTCCGGAGGGGATGCAGGATCTCCGCGGTGACTTCCGATCCTGCGAGGCGCCGGATCGACAGGCGCAGGTCGGCCTTCCCGCCGCGACGCCAGACCGAGAGGTAGGCCATAGGACTGTCGGGTGCGTGCAGGCCCATGGCCAGCCATTCGTCGGTCCATCCCGGCAGGCCCAAGGGCCAGAAGGGCACGGCGCCGACGAGGTCCATGCGGATGGTCTTGTACACGGCCACGGCATCCCGGACGAGCGCCAGCTGGTGCGGTGACATCCGGTCCAGGTGGCCCGACAGGTGGATGCGTCCGAGCAGGGCGCCGCCCAGGGTGAAGGCGTTGAGGGTGTCGTCGTAGCCGGGCTGCGGGTAGGCCCAGACCGCGCCCTGCTCAGGGGGGACGGCGGTCGGCGCGGAGGCGGCGATGGCCGGATAGCGCATCGGGTCCTGCTGGTCGCTGGTGGACTGGAGCTGGGTCACGGCCAGGGTGGCACCGTCCATGCGCATGCCGCCGGAGGCGCAGTTCTCGACGACGAGGTGCGGATACCGGTCCAGTACGCCAGAGAGCCAGTCTAGGTAAGCCCGGGCGTGCCCCAACAGCCCCGCCCCGGGGGCGGTATCACTCGGCCCGCAGGTGCCGGGGTCGATGACGATGTTGTAGTCGAGTTTGAGGTATCCCACGCCCCAGCTGGCGACGATCCGGTCCACCGTCCTGTCGAGGTGTGCGCGGGCGGCAGGGTGTCGCAGGTCCAGTTGGTGGCGGCCCTGTTCGCTCAGGCGCACGCCGTCGCGCTGGAAGAACGCCTCCGGTGGGAGCTGGGACGCGACGGGGCTGCGCACGCCCACCACTTCGGGTTCCAGCCACAGTCCGGGCACCATGCCGCGTTCCCGGATCCGGTCCAGGACGGCGCGGATGCCGCCGTCGGGGAAACGCCGCCGGGAGGGCAGCCACTCCCCCACGCTGTCCCACCAGCCCACGGTGTCGTCGTCGTACCAGCCGGAGTCGATGCAGAAGTACTCCGCGCCGGCCTCGGCCGCGGCGTCGATGAGCGGCAGTAGTTTCTCGGTGGTCGGGTCACCCATCAGCGTGTTCATGTAGTCGTTGTAGACGACGGGCAGCCCTGTGTGGTCGGGGTGCGGGCGGCGTACGGCGCGGCGGTAGGAGGTCAGCGCTCCGAAGGCGTCATCCAGTCCGGAACCAAGGGCGAGCACGCCGGGCACGGTGGTGAACTCGGCACCCGGCTCCAGTCCGGCCCGCCACTGGTGCTCCGCGTCCGTGGGTCCGTTCAGCGCCAGGTGTGTGCCGTGGCGGTTCTCGCCCAGGTCCCACCGCCAGCCGGCCGGGGACTCGATCTGCCAGATCCAGGCGTGGCCTTCGCCGCGCGTGGTGGCGGCGCCCATCGGGAGGTGTCCGCTGGTGGGCCAGCTGCCCCGTCCGGTGAGCGAAAGGGCGGCCCGGCTGTCGTGCTGGTGGGCGTCGACGCTGATGTCGACGACGGTGTCGCGCAATGGCTCGGCGTACCAGCGGCACTCCGCCAGCCAGTCGTTGCGTGCGCGGTGGACGTCGAGGCGGTCCGGAGAGGGCAGGGTGCCGAGCAGCAGGCTGCTGACGGACTGGACGACCATTCTGTGGTGGCCTTCGTTGCGCAGTCGGACGCTTGAACGCAGCACCGGCAGGCCGATGGGCGACGACAGTTCGACGATGACGGCCAGGCCGCTTTGCGCTTCGTCAAGTTCGACGGTGAGTCGGGTCCAGCCGTCGCGTTCCAGGATGCTGTGACCTCGGTAGCGGAGCCGCGCGCCGAAGGCGGTGCCGGTGAAGCGCGGGCCGGACCAGCCGCTGCCGTGACCGAAGGCGGTCAATTCCACCAGAGGCAGTGGCGCGTCCGCGTCGGGTGCGGGCGCCGGGTCGCCGGGGCGGTCCAGTCGGGTAAGCCGCGGGACCGAGTCGGCGCCGATGAGCAGCTCCGCCTCCAGCGCGCGGTGACCCCACATGATTTTCTGGAGGGTGTTGCCGGGGGACGCGCCCGCCGCATCGGACATGACGGTCAAGGTCGGTTCCCTTCCGAGCCGCGCGACCGGCGGCCTGTTGTTGCGTGAATCCATCGTTACGGGCTCTTGACGAGAAAAATGTGACCGGTCACAATTCTGACATGAATGTGACCGGTCACACAAGGCGCTCCGTAAGTATCCGGGACGTCGCCACCGCAGCCGGGGTCTCCTATCAGACGGTCTCCCGGGTGATCAACGAGCATCCCAGCGTCAAGCCGGCCACCCGGGAGCGCGTGCTCGCGGTCGTCGACGAGCTGGGCTTCCGACGCAGTTCGACCGCATTCGCCCTGGCCAGCGGACGCAGCCGGACCGTGACCGTGCTCACCGCGAACACCACGCACTACGGCTACGCCTCGATCCTCCAGGGCGTCGAGGAGGCGGCCCGCGCCGCCTCCTACGCGGTGGGTATCAGCGTGCTGGAGTCCACCGACGACGAAATCGCGCTGCAGGTTCAGCGGGCCACGGACACCGGCGGCGGCCTGATCGTGATCGCATACGATCCCGCCGGCGTGCGCGCCCTGGACGCGGTGCCCCCAGAGCTGCCCCTCGTCGGTGTCGTGGAGACCCCGGCGACCCCGCCCGGGGCCGACCGCCCCTGGGTGTGGACCGACGACCGCGCCGCCGCCTTCCAGGCAACCTGTCACCTGCTCTCCCTGGGCCATGAGACCGTGCACTACGTCGCCATCCCTTCCAGCACGCGGCGGACCAGTGCTCGGACCAAGGGCTGGCGACAGGCGCTCAAGGAAGCCGGCGCACCTCAGCCCCGCCCTGTGCAGGGCAGGTGGGGGCCCGACGGCGGCCATGCGGCGGGCCTGAAACTCGCGAAGGACCCCGGCGTCACCGCGATCCTGTGCGGCAACGACGATCTTGCGCTCGGGGTGATCCGCGCCCTGCACGAGGCGGGCCGGGCCGTCCCCGGCGATGTGAGCGTGGCCGGTTTCGACGACGCCCCGCACTCCGCCTACCTCGTCCCCTCCCTGACGACCGTACGCCTGGACTTCACCGGCCTGGGGCGGTCCGCGTTCGGCCTGTTGCACGGCGCTCTGGAGCAGTCCGCGCCGGTGAGCCCTCACCTCGTCTGCGCGCCGCACCTGGTCATTCGGGAGAGCACGGGACCAGTGCCCACGCACGAGTGACCCGCCGCCCGTCCCCCGCCCCCGTCCTGCAAGCCTCCAGCGCACGCTCCCTGCCCTGATTCTGCCTCGCCTCTCCTTGAGGCCGTTCTTGTGAAAGGCACGTCATGAAGAGAAGAACCCTCACCGCGCTGGCGTTACTGTGTGCCGCGGCCCTGTCCGCCACCGCATGCAGCGACCCCACCGCCGGCGACGCCGGTTCATCCGGCGACGAGCAGGTCAAGGTCGATCCGACCGCCCGGCTGGACGGCGTGAAGCTGACGATGTGGACCGCGCAGAACACGCTCAACGCGCCCAAGCAGGTCGTAGAAGCCTTCGAGAAGGCTACGGGAGCCGAGGTCGAGACCCAGGCGATACCGGACCTGTACGAACAGAACGTGCCGACCAAGCTCGCCTCCGGCGAGAGGCCCGACCTGATGTTCTGGCAGCCGTCGATCTCGACGCTGCCCTTCATCCAGCCGCAACAGAACCTGCTCACCCTCGACAACGAGGAGTGGGCCTCGAAGCTCGGAGACACCGAGAGGACGCTGGGCGTCATCGACGGCAAGCGTTACGCGGCGATCGTCACCAGCCCCGCGATGCTCGGTGTCTACTACAACAAGGACGTCTTCGAGCAGGCTGGACTTACCGAACAGGACTTCCCCACCTCGTACGACGAGCTGCTCAAGCTCGGCCGCACCATCGTCGACAAGACCGCCGCCGCCGCCTTCTACGAGGCAGGCGGCGACAAATGGCCCATGCAGTGGCAGATGCAGGTCCAGCTCACAGACCTCGACGAGCAGTGGTGGGCCGGCCTCAACCGGAACAAGGAGAAGTGGACCGACCCGGTCGTCGTCGGCGCGATCAAGAAGTACAAGGAGAAAGTGCTCGACGCGGGGCTCGCCCAGAAAAACTACAGGACCGGCACCTTCACGGGCCAGGCCGACTCCCTCTGGAAGGGCGAGTCCGCCATGGTCCTGAACGTCACCTCCTTCCAGAGCCAGTTGCAGGCCAAGTACTCCACCGCCGAGATCGACGAGAAGATCGGCTGGTTCCCGATCTCCAACTCCTCCGCGACCGGCATGTACTCACCCGACCAGACCAACGGCGTCGTCGCCTTCAGGACCGGCGACGAGAAGCGGCACAACGCCGCCCGCCAGTTCCTCGCCTTCTGGCTCGGACCCAACTACCCCGAGTACGTCAGGACAATGAGGATCCCGTCCGTCCAGCCGTTCGTGCTCCACCCGGACGGTCTTCCGCAGAGTTCACAGGCGCAGCTCAAGGCGCTGCCCTCGGCCGTCGGCGTCTTCCAGGCAAAGGCGATCGTCGCTCCCGACACACACCTGTACCTCGCCGACATGATCTACGGCAAGAAGGACCCGCAGCAGGTCGCACAGGCGATCCAGGACCAGTTCGCGCAGGTGGCCAAGGCCCAGGGCGCGCCCGGTTTCTAGCCTCACCGACCCGACGGGCAAGGACTTGCGATGGCGCACACGGCCTTACGAACACGCACACACGAAGCGGCGACCGGCGAGGGCCGGAGGCAAAGGGCGGGACGACTGCCGCGCGCAGCCGTCCACCACCCCTGGTGGTTCGCGCTCCCCGCGATCGCCGTCTTCGCCGCCTTCTTCCTGGCGCCGAACCTGCTCAACTTCTATTACCCCTTCACCGACTGGTCCTCGTACCACGCCGACATCGCCTTCACCGGGCTGGACAACTTCAGGGCCATTGCGGACGACGGATCGCTGCTGCGCGCTATCCGCACCACCATGCTGTACGCCCTGCTGGCAGCGTTCTTCCAGAACGGGTTCGGACTGCTGCTGGCCCTGCTGCTGGAGGCGGACTCCCGGTTCAACCGCTTCTTCCGCGCCGTCTTCTTCCTGCCCGTCCTCATCTCGGCACTGGCCACCGGCTACGTCTTCCAAGCCCTGCTGGACCAGGACGGCGCCGTCAACGGCCTGCTCGGCACGGACATTCCCTGGCTCGGATCGACGACCTGGACGCTGGTCGTGGTCACCGTCATCCACGGCTGGAAGTGGATGGGCCTGTCCATGCTCGTCTACCTCGCCGGCCTCAAGGGCATCCCGGGCGACATGCTCGAGGCGGCCCGGATGGACGGCGCCGGACCGTGGCGGACCTTCTGGTCGGTGCGCTGGCCGATGCTGGCGCCCGCGCTCACCTTCAACGTCACCACGGCGCTGATCGGCTCGATGAACACCTTCGACATCGTCCAGGCCACCACCGGCGGCGGCCCCGCCGCCTCCACCGAAGTCTTCAACATCTACATGTTCCGCGTCTTCGGCCAAGGCCTGTACGCGCAGGCCTCCGCCATGAGCCTGGTCCTCTTCCTGGTCGTCGTCGCCATGGCCATTCCTCTGGTCGTCGGCCTGCGCCGAAGGGAGCAAGTGCTGTGAGCATCTCCGCGAAGGCGATTCCGGCCGTGCATCCCGCCTGGCGCTACGGCCGCCCGGCCATCGTCCTCCTGCTCGCCGGGCTCTCCGTCGGCGTACCCGTCTGGCTGGTCGCCCTCACCTCCACCAAGCCGCAGTCCGAGGCGATCAAACCCAACCTGGACTTGCCGCGGCAGTGGCAGCCCGGCAGCAATTATGAAGACGCCCTCAGCCAAGGCGAAATGCTCCGCGGCTTCACCAACTCCCTGCTGGTGGTCGTGCCTTCGGTCGCCCTCGTGCTGATCCTGGGAGCCGCCGCGGCCTGGGTGTTCGCCCGCCGCAAGTCGAAGCTCGTCTCCGCCGCGTACGCGCTGTGCATCAGCGGGCTGCTGCTGCCGCCCGCCGTGATCACCATCGTGATGGAACTGCGGCAGCTGGGGCTCGCCGGCTCCCGCCCCGGCATGATCGCCGTGTACACCGGGATGTACCTCTCGACGTCGATCTTCTTCATGACCGGCTTCATCAAGGCCATCCCGGTGGAACTCGAGGAGGCCGCACGCATGGACGGCGCCGGGCCCCTGCGGATCTTCATCCGCATCATCATGCCGTTGCTCCGGCCCGTCATCGCCACCGCGACAATCATGGTGATGCTCTACGCCTGGAGCGATGTCTTCTACGCCTTCTTCGTTCTCGGCGGCGGAGACGGGGCGACCCTCCCACTCAACCTCTACAAGGTCGCCAGCGCACAGCTCTACCTCAACAACTGGCATCTCGTCTTCGCGTACATCGTGGTGATGAGCCTGCCCATGGTCGCCATCTTCCTGGTGGCGCAGCGAAAGATCGTGTCCGGAATCACCAGTGGAGCCGTCAAATAGCCGACGGCCCGACAAGCCGTCCCTCGCCAGCGCCACGGACCGGCACCAGGAGTGCGCCGCATCCCGGGGCTCGCCCCTGTGTCACGCACCTCCAGGTGCGGACGGTCTCGGCGGAGCTCTCGGCAACAACGCCTGCCCACCACGGCAGCGGTTCCGCGAAGCAGGTCCCCGAAAGATTGCCGCCCCGTACACCTACGAGCCGACTCGATCGCCTGTTCGGGCGACGACGCGCAGATGTGAGTCCAGCCGTCTACGGGCCGTGCCGCTCACGAGACGGGGCGGACCACGCTCACCTTCAGGAGCTGACGCATGAGACAAGTCTTCGCCCGCCTGACCGTGGCCGCCGCCATGGCCATCGCAACCGGATTACTGACGTCGCCTGGGGCCGCCGCGGCCGAGGCCGAGGTGCTGACCGTCGACTTCGCCGAGAGGACCGGCTCCTTCCGTGGGGGTGCCAGCGGCACGCTCTACGGCTTCGGCGATGACGGCTCCCCGACTCAACCGATCATCAACGGCGCTCACATCACCAACTCCTCGCAGAAGCCGCAGGGCGGGCTCCAGCATCCCAGCGGAGACGTCCGCAACATCGAGGGCGGCTTCTTCGCGAAGCACGGCCGCGAACTCGCGGTCTATGTCCAGGACCTGTATCCCGACTGGGCCTACCACGGCAACGTGCGCCCCCAGGACACACGCACCTACGACCAGTCGGACGGCTCCTGGACCGACGGCGGGAACGGAACCTGGGACTACCTCGAGGTCGTGCGGTACGTCGTCACGGACATCGCCACCAACTCGGACCACCCGGAACAGTACCTCTTCATTCCCTTCAACGAACCGGACTGGATCTGGTACGGGGACTGGGACACCATGCGGAACCAGTTCCTGGCCGACTGGAGTGAGGTCCACCGCCTCATCCACAGCATCTACGACAACGTGTTCGACGGAGCCGTCACTCCACGCATCGGCGGTCCCGGTCACGCGACCTGGCAGGGCGGTGGCAGCGATCAGCGTGAGCGAAGCTTCCTCCAGTACACCGCGGACCACGACGTAGTGCCCGACGTCTACGTCTGGCACGAACTCTTCACCAGCCCGGACGCCTTCCGCCAGCACTACCGCGAGTTCCGGGCTCTGGAGGACGACGTCCTCGGTCCGGACTCCGAACTGCCCGTCACGATCAGTGAGTGGGGCGTACTGGAAGACATGAGCACCCCGGGGCGAATGATCCGCTGGTTCGACGCCTTCGAAGAAGCGAAGGTCGACGCCCAGGCCGCCTACTGGAACTACGCCGGCAATTTGTCGGACAACATGGCCAGGGCCAATGGAGCCAACGGCGGCTGGTGGCTGTTCAAGTGGTACGGCGACCTCGCCGGCTCCGAAACCGTTCAGGTGACCCCTCCCCGGGCCGACGTCTGGAACTCGCTGCGCGGCATCGGCGCAGTGGACGGAAAGAACAGGAAGGCCAGCGTCCTGTACGGCGGCACGAACGCCAACGTGACTCTCCATGCCAGTGGCCTCGACCCGTCGCTGTTCGGGGACTCGGCCGACGTCGAGGTCAGAGAGATCTCCCTTTCCGGCGCGGAGGGAATACAGGGCTCCCCGCGCCTCGTAGCCGCCCATGACGGTCTGCCGATCGGCCAGGACGGAACACTGCCCGACCTCACTTTCCCGACCCGCGACGAGGACTCCGCCTACCAGGTCCTGATCACCCCGAGCCAGGCACGCGACGTCGAACAGACACTGGCTGCCCAGCCCTGGAGCTGGTCCACGGAGGCAGAGGACACCCAGCTCACCGGTGCGCAGAGGCGCGATGCCACCGGCCATGCCTTCCAGGCATCAGGTGACGCCGACGTGTTCCGCTTCAACCAGGCCGGATCCCGCTCCGACTTCACCGTCACCCTGCCCCGCGCGGGCACCTATCGCCTCCAGGTCATCGGCTCAGCGCCCGCGCCCGGCCGCCATGCCTTGTTGGTGGACGGTGAGTTCAGCAGGACGGTGCAGTACTCCGCCGACCTGGGCAGCGGCCGGGCCGAACGGATCTACCGGGGCAGCACCGAGGTCGACGTCGAGTTGCCCGCCGGAGAGCACACCCTGTCCCTGCGCACCAGCAGGGACGGCACGAACGTGCTGCCCAACAGTGACATCAGCTTGGACAAGTACACCCTCACCGACGTCACCGGCGGTGAACCGACCGTTCATCCCGCCAGCACCATGCGTCTCAAGGGCGGTGCCCGCCTCGCCTACGGTGATGCGAGTACGGCGGGTTCCGCACGCATCGCAGGCCGGGGACAGCGGGCCGACCTGTACCTGACGGCCTGGAAGTCGGGATACCACAACATCGCCATCGACTACGCGACCACCGCGGCCGCCTCGGCGACACTCACCGTCAACGGAGCCAAAGCCGGCACCTTCCAGGCCGACGGGGCCGGCACCTGGCGTTCCACCGCCCCGGTGTTCCTCGCCGAGGGCATCAACGAACTGGGAATCACTTCCGCCCAGGGGATCAACGTCTACGCGGTCGCAACCACACGGAACGCACAGGCCGATACCTCGGCCGTGACCGTCCAGGCCGAGGACGCCACCCTGCACGGCATGGCGGGGATCGCCACGCTGCCCGACGCCTCCGGCACCAACGCCTCCGGCAACGCCTACGTCCGCTGGCTCGGCAACGACACCGAAGACTCCCGCAACGCCCTGGAGCTACCGCGCCAGGCAGGGATCGACCGTCCGGGTGTCCACGTTGTCGTTGTGCGGTACTCCAACGCCGAACTGAGCGGCGGCCACGCCTACAACCCACAGGTCGTCGACCGCAGGCTGCAGATCGCCGAGACCGGCGGCAAGGGCCGCGTCGACACCAACGTCCGCAACAACCACCACTGGGACAGCTTCTGGGAGCGCTCGGTCCACATCGATCTGAGCACTGCTGACGGCTCCCTCACGCTGGGCAGCGAGGAGCCGGGCGCCTGGGCACCGGATATCGACTCGGTGACCATCGCCCCCCTCTCCCCCGACGGTTTCCGCACAGACCCCGCCTAGAAGACTGATGAAGATCTTGAAGGGCTGCCCGGCCAGAGGCCGGGGCAGCCCTTCTGGCCGTAAGCACACGAGGCGACGGCACCGGTCGATGCGGTCGCCTCTGCGGCGGGCGCGGTCTCGACGAGGTCGGTATCCTCCGGCTGCGGCGGGGCGACCGTCTCGACGACGGGTATGTCGCCGGCCTCGGGCCCGGGTCCTCAGCGGCTGCCGGACCGGCCGCAACCAGGGTCGCCGGGGTCATGCAGGCCAGAGTCAGCGCGGTACGCGCAACGCGCGGGTTCTTCATGGAGCCGCCCATCTCGGTGGGCCGCCCCCGTGGCGATCAACGACCCGAACGCTACGCAGCGGGTCATGCACGCAGCAGCCATGCACGGCAAAGCCTGAGAAAGATGCGAGCAACGGTCGGCGACCAGCATTTCACTCGTCGTGGTCAAGCCACATGGTCAGGCGAAGAGCTGTCATCAGGGATGAACCTGGCATGGCGTTCCCAGCAGGGCCACGCCCTCATAGGGGTGGCCCGCCCCGTGCTGCCGTCCAGGCGACTGCCGACGTGAGGGCCCCCTACAGGCCAGTGACGGCACGGGCCTGTAGGGGGCATGACGGTCAGGCGAGGTTCTTGGTGAAGAACTCGTCGAGCCGGTCGAAGGGGATGAGATCCGTGCGGTCGTACAGGTCGACGTGGTCCGCACCCGGGACGATCACGAGGTCGACGGTGCCGGGGGCCTTTGCCTGGACGTCCTCGGAGTAGTAGCGGGAGTGCGCATCGGCGCCGGCCACCAGCAACGCCTTGCGGGGGGCCAGCATGTCGATGTTCGTCATCAGCGGGAAGGCGAAGAACGACATCGGCGTGGTTCCGGTCCACGCGGTGGTGGAGTTGATCGAGCGCGGGTGGTAGCCGCGCTCGGTGCGGTAGTAGTCGAAGAAGATCTTCGTGACCGGGTCGGCGTCGGCCGGGAGGGTCTCGGGCAACACGCGGTTGGAGGGGGCGACGTTACCGTTCTCGTCGAAGGGGACCTCGTGGGAGAGCCGCGCATAGGTACCGTTCTCGGCGTCGATCCAGCGCTGCCGGCTGACGTGGTCCACGACCGCCTGGCGCTGCTCACGCGTGTAGTAGTCCTCGTGACCGCGGGATATGCTCCGCGACATGTCGTACATCGAGGCGGTGGCGACGGCCTTGATGCGGCTGTCTGCCGCCGCTGCGGTGAGCGCCATGCCGCTCAGGCCGCAGATGGCCTGAGCGCCGATCCGCTCGCGGTCGACGATCTTTTGCAGGCCGAGGAAGTCGACGGCGGCGCTGTAGTCCTCGGTGTAGATGTCGGGCGAGGCCACGTCACGCACCATGCCGCCGCTCTCCCCGGTGAAGGAAGGGTCGAAGGCGAGGGTGACGTAACCGCGGCGGGCGAACTCGTTGGCGTAGAGCCCCGAGGACTGTTCCTTGACCGCGCCGAACGGGCCGCTGACGACCAGGGCGGGCAACTTGCCCCTGCCCTTTTTCGGCACGTGAAGGTCTGCGGCGACCTCGATGCCGTATCGGTTCTTGAACCGCACCGACGTCCGCTTGACGTTCGGGTCCAGAGCGAAGGTGTAGCCGCCCTCGGCTGCGGTCCCGCTCCGTCCTGCGGCGCCCGCGGCGCGGCCGGTCTCTGCACCGAAGGAGGGCGCGGCCGTGAAGGCGGCGGCACCGGTGGCGGCGATCAGTCCGAGCGCTTTGCGACGTTCCATGGAGTGAACCTCTTCTTCAGTCGGTGGAGGAAGTGCGCGACGGCCCGCGGGGGCGCGACCGAGGCGCGATGTGCACAGACCGCTTTCTGCGTCAGGCGTGGCGAGTTGGGTGCTGCATGACCCGGACACGCCGGAATCGGACGAGGAGGACCTGACGGCTTGACGGCAGTGCAGGGGGTTACTGGGCGGTGTAGCCGCCGTCGACGGGCAGGGCGACGCCGGTGACGTAGCTGGCGCCGGGGCTGGAGAGCCACAGGACGGCCTGGGCGATTTCGTCGGCGGTGCCGAGACGGTCGATGGCCTGGCCGATTTCGGCCTGGGCGGGGTCGAGTTCACCGCCTTCGATCATGGCGTCGACCATGGGGGTGGCGATGGTGCCGGGGCAGACGGCGTTGATGCGGACGCCGCGGGGTCCGTATTCGAGGGCGGCGCTCTTGGTGAGGCCGATCACGCCGTGCTTGGCGGCGTGGTAGGCGGCGCGGCCGGGGTTGCCGACGAGGCCGCCGAGGGAGGAGCAGTTGACGATGGCGCCGCTGCCCTGGTCGCGCATGTGGCGCAGTTCGTGCTTCATGCTCGCCCAGATGCCGCGCAGGTTGATGTGCTGGACGCGGTCGAACTGTTCGGCGCTCTCGTCGGCGGCGTCGGTGGGCGGGACCATGATTCCGGCGTTGTTGTAGGCCATGTCGAGGCGTCCGAAGGTCTCCACCGTGTGGTCGACGGCTGCGGCGACCTGGTCCTCGCCGCTGACGTCGCAGACCAGGGCGAGGGCCCGGTGGCCGGCGTTGGTGAGTTCCTTCACGGCGGCGCTGACGGCTGTCTCGTCGATGTCGGCGAGGCCGACGGCGGCGCCGGCTTCGGCGAAGGCGCGGGCGGTGGCCAGGCCCATGCCGGAGGAGGCGCCGGTGACGAAGGCGACCTGTCCGGTGAAGTCATAGGTGGGGTTCATGGAGACGGTTCCTCGCACGCATTTCGACGGGGTGGTCCTGGGGGCGGGGATGCCGGAAGGTTCAGGTGGTCTGACCTCCGTCGACGACGAGGGCGGTGCCGGTGGTGAAGGCGGCGTCGGCGGAACACAGCCAGAGCACGGCGGAGGCGATCTCCTCGGGCCGGCCGAGGCGACCGACGGGCTCGTCGGCGATGAGTCCTGCGCGGCCCCCGGGGCGGGTGTCGCCGAAGCGGTGGATCATCTCGGTGTCGATGATCCCGGGGCAGACGGCATTGATACGGATGCCCTGTGCGGCGTGGTCGAGGGCGGCGGATCGGGTGAAACCGATGATCCCGTGCTTGGCGGCGGCGTAGGCGGCCTGCCCCTTGAATCCCTTGACACCGGCTCCGGAGGAGACGTTGACGATCGCCCCTCCGCCGTCCTGCCGCAGCATCTGCCGGACCTGCGCCCTGGTACACAGGAACGCTCCGGTGAGGCTGACGCCGAGAATGCGGTCCCAGTCCTTCTTGGCGGTGTCGGCGGCCGACCGGACGGGCTGCTCGACGCCGGCGTTGTTGAAGGCCGCGTCCAGGCTCCCGAAGCGCTCGACGGTCCGGTCGACTGCGGCTTGGACGTCGTCCTCGCTGGTGACGTCGCAGGTGAGGGTGAGGGCTTCGCCGCCGTTGGCGTCAATGAGGCGGGCGGTTTCGCGCAGGCCGTCGTCGGACAGGTCGGCGAGGGCGACCCGCGCGCCCGCGCAGGCGAAGGCGAGGGCAGTGGCCCGGCCGATGCCGCCGGCGGCGCCGGTGACGAAGGCGGTCTTGTCCTGGAAGTCGTAGGAGACGCTCATGTGTGTGCTCCCTTCGGGAGGCGAGCCGCAGGCGTAGGGCCCACAGGCAGGTCAGTGCCGCGGAGGCACCGGTGCGCCGGCGCCGGCGAGCAGGCGGGTCAGGAGGCGGCTTCGATGGTGATGCCGGCTGCCCGACCGAGCTGACCGGCGCTGACGTCGAGGTGGCCGAGGACGAGCAAATCCGGGGAGGGAGCGGGCCCGTCCTGGTAGAAGAGGGCCAGGTTGCCCCAGGGCGCGTAGTAGGCGATGTCGCCTACGGTGGCCGCGACCGGTTCGGGGGCGCCGGCGGTGTCGAGCTTGCGCGGCAGGTCGGCGATCCGCTCGGTGCCGTGGAAATCCTTCAGGTCCAGGGTGAGCGGCAGCAGCGCGGCGAAGTCGCGGGCGGCAGGGCTGTCGTTCAGGACGGCGTCGACGGGGCGGCCGTCGAGGGTGACATGGATGTTCATGGACGTACTCCTCCCGGATGCGGACGGCGAGGTGGGGGCCGCCGACTCCCGCTGCCCCGTGGAGGCGGAGGGGGTGGCGGCCGGGGTGGTCTCCTGTGTTCCGCTGGAGCAGGCACTCACGGCCAGCAGCAGGGCGGCCGCCGAAGCGGCACGGCCCAGGCCACGACGGGCTGCGCGATTCATGAGCGGCGTCCCGGGGATGATCATGTGGGCATGGGCTCGGCGTAGTGCCGGAAGGCGCCACGCTCGGCGTGGATGGCGTACAGGCGTTCGGCGAGCGCGTCGGGGCTGGAGTGCTCGGCGTCCTGGCGGATCGCGCCGGGGACGACGAGCTGGGCGGCGTGGATGTTCTCGGGTGCGAGAGCATCGTGGAGCATGGCCGCGTATGCGCTTTCGGCGGCGAACGCGACCGAGGTGCCGGCCACCTTGGGATTCGGGCGTATGGCACTGCCGCCGTTGACGAACAGCAGCGTGCCCCGGCCCAGTTCCCGCATCCCCGGAAGGACGGCGTGCACACAGGTCACCGGCCCCTTGACGGAGAAGGCCAGCGGGTCCTCCAGGTCGTCGGCGGTCGTCTCCAGGACCGGCTTCATGAAGTCGCCGCGGGGCACCGGGCTGAACTGGAGGATTTCGATCGGCCCCAGCTCCTTGGCCGCCGTGTCCAGGGCTGCGGTCAGGGAGGCGGGGTCAAGGACGTCGGCGGTGAAGCCGCGCGCCCGGATGCCCTCGCCGTCGAGTTCGCCCGTGAGGGCCTCGAGGTGAGCGGCGTTGCGGGACAGGAGGGCGACGTGGTGGCCGGCGGCGCCGAACCGGCGGGCGGCGGCCAGCCCCAGTCCGGGGCCGGCGCCGACGAGAGCGAACGTGGTCACGGTGAGCCTTTCAGGTGAGGCGGTGCGGACGCAGGGCCGGGCGGACCGCAGTGTCAGTCGGTGGCCGGGGCGGCGGTGTACTCGTCGTCGGTGACCGGGTTCAGCCAGTGCACGACGGCGTGGTCGTCGTCGCCCTCGTTGATGGCCAGGTGGACCATCAGCCGGTTCGGGGCGGCGCCGTGCCAGTGCTCCTCGTCGGCCTCGAACAAGACGCGGTCACCAGGCCGGATGACTTCTACCGAGCCGCCGCGGCGCTGGCACAGGCCGACCCCTTCGATGACGAAGACGGTCTGGCCCAGCGGGTGGCGGTGCCAGTGGGTGCGGGCGCCGGGCGTGAAGTGCACCAGAGAGGCGGTGACCCGGGAAGGGGCGGGGGCGGCGGCGACCGGGTCGATGTACACGTCGCCGGTGAACCAGTCGGCCGGGCCCTTGACGGTGTCGAGCGAGCTGCGGGTGATCTGCACGGGTGCTCCTTGTTCCCAAGCGACGGGATCAGGGCTTGAGGAGGGCTTTGATGGCGCGGCGCTCGTCCATGGCCTTGTAGCCCTCGGCGACCTGGTCCAGGGGAAGGCTGAGGTCGAAAACCTTGCCCGGGTCGATCCGATGGGTGAGGACGCGGTCGATCAGGTCGGGCAGGTAACGGCGCACGGGGGCGGGGCCGCCGCGCACGCCGACGTGGGAGAAGAACAGCTCCTGCCCGTCGATCGCGACCTCGTGGGGGACACCGACGAAGCCGACGTGGCCGCCGGGCCGGGCGGAGTGCAGGGCCTGGCTCATGGCCTCGCCGGTGCCGACGCACTCCAGAACGGAGTCCGCGCCGATCCCGCCGGTCAGCTCCTTGATCCTCTGCACGCCCTCGTCGCCGCGCTCCGTGACGATGTCGGTGGCGCCGAACGCGCGGGCGAGCTGCTGCCGGGACTCGTGCCGGGACATGGCGATGATCCGCTCCGCGCCCATCTCCCTCGCCGCGATCACCCCGCACAGGCCGACCGCGCCGTCACCGACGACCACGGCGGTCGAGCCCGGCTTCACCTCGGCGGCGTCGGCGGCCCACCAGCCGGTGCCCATGACGTCGGAGACGGCCAGCAGGCCGGGCCACAGCTCCTCGCCGGGGATCTCGTCGGTGGCGACGAGGGTGCCCTGGGCGTTGGGGATGCGGACGTAGTCGGCCTGGCAGGTGGACATGAACTCGCGGTGCAGGCAGTGGGACTGGAAGCCGTTCCGACAGTTCGGGCAGGTGTTGTCGGAGGTGGCGAAGGAGCCGACGACGAACTGGCCCGGCTTCACCGCGGTGACCTCGGAGCCGACCTCCTCGACGAAGCCGACGTACTCGTGGCCCATCGGGTGCGGGTCGCCGATCGGCTCGGCGCCGCGGTAGGGCCACAGGTCGGAGCCGCACACGCAGGTGACGGCCGTGCGGATGATCGCGTCAGTGGGGTGAAGCAGCTTCGGGTCCTCGAGGGACTCGAAGCGGACGTCGCGGGGGGCGTGGATGACTGCGCCGCGCATAAATGATCTTCCTTCGCGTGCCGAGGCGTGCGCTCCCGGAGGCCGAAGTCGTCTCCGAGTGCAGGGCCGGGTACACCGTCCCGTCGTCATGACCGGGCGAAAAGCACCACGTCATCCAGGTAACCCGCTCTTCGCGCGGTCAGCGAGACACCATCAAGGGGTGTACCGCCAGTACATCCCTATGGACGCGGGCGGGACGTACCGTCGAAGGCGTGGACAACCAAGCAGAGGTCCGCGAGTTCCTGACCTCGCGGCGGGCCAGGATCACTCCCGAGCAGGCCGGTCTGCCCTCCGGGAGCCGGCGCCGGGTGCCTGGCCTGCGCCGCAGCGAGGTCGCCGCCTTGGCCGACGTGAGCGTGGAGTACTACGCGAAACTGGAGCGCGGCAACCTCGCCGGCGTCTCCCCGGCCGTCCTCGAAGCCCTCGCCCGCGCGCTCCAGCTCGACGACGCCGAACGCGCCCACCTGCTCAACCTCGCCCACACCGCCGACGGCTCCGATGCCCTCACCCGCCCGAGACGCCGCACCGCGCAATGGAAAGCGCACCGCAGCCTGCAATGGGTCCTGAACGCCGTCACCGGTGGCCCCGCTTTCGTCCGCAACGGCCGCATGGACCTCCTGGCCGCCAACGAGCTTGCCCGCGCCTTCTACGACGACGTCTACGCGGCGGCCGGCAACCACGCGAACCTGGCCCGTTTCCAGTTCCTCGATCCCGCCTCCCGGCGCTTCTACCCCGACTGGGAACAGGCCGCCGACGTCGCGGTGGCCATTCTGCGGACCGAAGCCGGCCGCAACCCCCATGACAAGGACCTGCACGACCTCGTCGGCGAGCTGTCCACCCGCAGCGACGACTTCCGCACCCGCTGGGGCGCCCACAACGTCCGCCACCACGGCACCGGCACCAAGCGCTTCCACCACCACACCGTCGGCGACCTGACCCTCGCCTACGAGGGCCTGGAGATGGCCGCTGCACCTGGGCTCACCCTCACCATCTACACTGCCGAGCCCGGTTCGGCCTCCGAGGAGGGCCTGCGGCTGCTCGCCTCCTGGGCCTCCACCCAGAACACCGCCTCGCCAGCGGAGCAGGGTGTCGACTGACCACCACCGGGTTCTCCGAGAGCGCCGCCGGTGTGGACCGTGCGCACGCGCCGCGCGCCGGGCGTCCCAGTGAATCCGTTTCAGCGTCGGCGCCGGCCGAAGTCGGCGACGGCCCTGTGGCTGGCCAGCTGGGCCTCCAGCCGGCTGCGGGCCTCCTCCTTGAGCCGGTGGTTCTCGATCTCCAGGACCTGGACGATCCGCGCCATGAGCTGCAGCCGGGTACGCAGGTCGTCGCGCTCGGCGCGCACGTGCGTCAGGTCTCGCTGCTGCGACGCGGGCGCGGGCCAGCGCCCGCGTCGGGCAGCACGTCGGGGCTGGGGTACGGGCTTTGGCCAGGGACGCGGTGGCCCGGGCTCGGGGTGGCGTCGTGGACTCCAACCCGAGCCCTCACGCATGCGCGGTCTTGTCCGCGCCACCATCACCCGGGGTAAGGACGACCAACGTGTGCCTGCTACGGCTCTGCCGAGTCACATACATACGCGCCGCCAGCGCCTGAATGATGTGCATGCCTCTGCCGTGCTCGTCATCGGCCAGTGGGGAGGCAGCGCTCTCGGGTTCGTCGCCACGATCGATGACCGTGATGTGCAGGAGCCCATTCGCGTCCAGGCGCAGGCGCACGGTCAGGTCGCACCGGCCGTGGGTGGCCGCATTGCCGGCGAGTTCACTCACCACCAGCTCGGCATCCTCCAGCAGCTCGCCGCCGACCTTCCACAGCGTCAGAACCGTCGTGGTGAAACGGCGAGCCAACGGGACGCTGGCAGCCTCCGCGGGCAGCCGGAAGGACGACTCCCGTACCTCACGGGGGGTCGCCTGCTTGCGGGGGGCCTCTTCGCGGAGGTCCAGCAGAGTATGTGTTCGCTCGTACACGGGAAGCCCCTCACGAAGGCACGGAATCCTAGGTGCTGCAGAGACAGAACGGCTGCAGAACTCGCGAGACATCGGCTGCCGTTCCCGTCGGCTGCATCTCGCGTCGGAGATGTCTATACGGTTCCTGGACAAGGGCAGGAAGCGCAAGAGCAACGTTTCGAAACTTTTTTCGTACTGATGGGAAGGGTCGGACCGGCACCGCACAGCGCTCAGCCTCGGGCCGGCCTGGTCGCCGCCTACGATGGGGGCGGCCCGCGTCGTGCCGCGAAAGAGAGGCGCAGCTCCCCGTCGGCAGATCCGCGGCGCGGCACAGCCGGTCGATCGACACTGCGCGTGGCCGTCCGTCGGCCGCGGACGGCCGTGCGGCCCCGCGCCTTCCACCGTCCCGATCTGCGAGTGCAGGTGGGCACGTTCCCGTACGCCGACCGCGCGGACGGCCGGAACACGGGCCGTCAGATGGGCGTTGCGCCATCTCTTGACGGCGACCGGGCCGGTTCCTACAGTCCAGTCCATCCAGCGTTACTTGTTTTCGCGCAAAATTTCGGAGCGACGTGCAGTCCGCCTTTCCCGGCCCTGTCGAGAGGACCGATGGAGCACCATGAGCTATGCCAGACGACGGGCGTTGATCGTGCGCGGCGGTCTGGAGGGCTACAGCCCCGTCCAGACCACTGACCTCTTCCTGCCCTTCCTCGACCGGCACGGGTTCGACGTGGTCATCGAGGACTGCCTGGAGGTCTACGAGGACGAGAAGTTTCTGGCCGAGACGGATCTGGTGGTCCAGTGCTGGCCCGGGGGCGAGATCACGCCCAAGGAGAGCGCCGGACTTCGGGCCGCCGTCAGGAGCGGCATGGGACTCGCGGGCTGGGGCGCTGGGCTGGTGGACGCATTCCGGGAGGACTTCGACTACCAGTTGCTCGTCGGAGGGAGGTTCCAGCTCGACCCGTCGGAGTCCGGCCGTCGCCGGGTGCGGCTGGCCGCGGAGCACAGCGACCACCCTGTGATCAGCGGGTTGTCCGACTTCGAGGTCCGCTCCGAACGGTACTGGCCGCTCAGCGATCCCCTGATCGACGTCCTGGCGACCGTCACCTTCGACGGCGACGAGAACCGGCCGGGCGTCGCGTCCGTACCGGCGGTATGGACGCGGACGTGGGGGCGCGGCCGGGTTTTCGCCTCCGTCTTCGGCCACGCGCCCGACGACTTCGACACCCCGCAGGTGCGCGCGCTCACCGAGCGCGGGCTGCTGTGGGCCAGTCGGTGACGCACGCTGAAACGGCGGACGAAGCGGCGGAAGTCGTGACGGAGGCCGCAACGCCGGGGACCGTGCGCCCGAGGTCCGTCCCGGCGGACGCCGGGCGGGTCGTCCACGCCGCTTCCAGGGGCGCCCTGATGTCGTCCACTATGATTTCCTAGCTTCAGTATCGGTTGTTTCGAAACTTTTGCATTTCGAGTGCCGGTACTCGTCCAGCGCACCCAGCCGACGACGGCATCCCTCCCCCGGCGGGATCTGCCGTCGCTCGTCGCCCGCATCGCACCGTGGAAGAGAAGCCATGTCAACAGCCACACCGAGACCCTTGCGGGTCACCGTCTGGAACGAGGGACGGCACGAGCAGCAGAACCCCGAGGTCGCGGCGCGCTACCCCGAGGGCATACACGGGGCGGTGGCGGGGGCCGTCGCCGAGCATCTGGGCGGGACGGCCGAGGTGCGGACCGCGACGCTGGACGAACCGGAGCACGGGCTGACCGAGGACGTGCTGGCCGCGACGGACGTGCTGACCTGGTGGGGGAACCTGGCACACCGCGAGGTGTCGGACGAGGTGGTCAAGCGGGTGCACCGCCGGGTGCTGGCCGGAATGGGCCTGGTCGTGCTGCACTCCGGGCACTTGTCGAAGGTCTTCACCCGGCTCATGGGCACGACCTGCACGCTGCGCTGGCGCAGCGGACGCGATCGCGAAGTGGTCTGGACGGTGGCACCCACCCATCCCGTGGCGGCCGGCGTACCCCACCCGTTCGTCATCGACGAGCAGGAGATGTACGGGGAGTACTTCGACATCCCCGTCCCCGACGAACTGGTCTTCCTCAGTTCCTTCAGCGGCGGCGAGGTGTTCCGCAGCGGCTGTGCCTTCCGGCGCGGCCACGGAAAGATCTTCTACTTCAGTCCCGGGGACCAGGACTATCCCGTCTACCACCATCCCCACGTCCGCCGCGTCATCGCCAACGCCGTGCGCTGGACGGCGCCCGAGGCCGACCGGACGGTCCCCAGGCTGGTCCACAGCGAATCCGGCTGGTTCGAACGGGGCGGCGACCAGGCGTGAGATCCCAGACCTTCAGAACGATCCCGTCCGACCGCGGTCCCTTGCGCGTCCTGGTCGTGGGGGCCGGCCGCATGGCCCGTGTCTGGATCCGGGCCGTCCTGGCCTCGCCGGACACGGAACTCGCGGGCGTCGTCGACCGCGTCCCCGCCCACGCCGAGGCCCTCGTGCACCGGTTGGGCGTGCCGGGAACGCCCACCGGTCACGACCTGGCCTCGCTGGCGGCGGCCACGCGTCCCGACGCCGTCGTGGACGTGACCGTCCCCGAGGCCCACCTGCCCGTGACACTGGCGGCACTGGCCCTCGGACTGCCCGTCCTGGGCGAGAAACCCGTAGCCGCCACGGTGCCCGAGGCACTGCGGCTGGCCGCCGCGTCCGAGGCGGCGGGCGAACTGTTCATGGTCAGCCAGTCCCGGCGGTACAACCGGCACCTGGACGCCCTCCGGGACCGCGCGCACCTGCTCGGCCGGCCGGGCATCCTCACCACCGACTTCTTCCGGGCCCCGCATTTCGGCGGATTCCGCGAGACCATGGCCCATCCGCTCCTGCTCGACATGGCGATCCACCCGTTCGACACCGCCCGCTGGCTCCTGAACGCCGATCCCGTGTCGGTGCGCTGCGAGGAGTACAACCCCTCTTGGAGTTGGTACGCGGGCGACGCCGCCGCCACGGCCGTCTTCGAGATGGCCGGCGGCATCAGGTACGTGTACAACGGCAGTTGGTGCAGCGGTGGCTTGGAGACCTCCTGGAACGGGGCCTGGCGGCTCAGCGCCGAGCTGGGGTCGGCCGTCTGGGACGGCGAGGGCCCGCCCGAGACCGAGCTCCACGAGTCCGAGGGCCGACTGCCGCCGCAGAGCGGGACCGGGAGCGACGACGGCGTTCCGGAAGGAGTGGCGGGCGCGCTGGCCGAGTTCGTCCACGCACTGCGCACCGGCGTCACGCCCACCGGGGAAGTGCACCGCAACGTGCTCAGCCTCGCCATGGTGACGGCCGCCGTGGCCTCCGCGCGAACGGACCGCCGCGTGCACATCGAGCCGCTCCTCGACGAGGCAATGGCCGAGGCGCTCGCTACCGCCACCGGACCGGAAGCGGCACGTCTGCGTGCCTGGCCGTCGGTGGGCGAAGCTCTGGCCGTCACACCGAAAGGACTGAACCGTGCTGGATGACATCACGTCGGCGGACAGCGGTCTGAGAGCCGCGAACCGGCTGCCGCGCCCCACTCTGGCCCAGATCGCCAAGACGGCGGGAGTGTCGGTCTCCACCGTCTCCAAGGTCCTCAACGACCGGACCGACGTCTCGCAGGACACGCGCGCCAAGGTGGACTCGGCCCTGCGTGAGCACCGGTACGTCCGTCGCGGCATCTCCGCCGAGGGGCCGACCGTCCGGACCGTCGACCTGGTGGTGAGCGGGCTCGACGGCTCCTGGCCCGCCAGCGTCGCCAGCGGCATGGAGGCGGCGGCGTACGAGGCCGGCGTCCACGTGGTGATCTCGGTGGCGCGCACCTCCCCGCCCGTCGGCAGGCACCGAGGGCGGGACTGGGTGGACCGCATCCTCGAACGCGGCAGTGCCGGGGTGGTTCTGGGCCTGATCGAACCGACGGAGGACCAGCTGACGAGGTTGCGGCGGGCACAGGTACCGTGCGTCGTCATCGACCCGCTCAGCGACCCGTCGCCCGATGTGATGTCCGTGGGCACGACGAACTGGGCCGGCGCCTACGAGGGGACCGCTCACCTCCTGGAGCTGGGTCACCGCCGCATCGGACTGGTGACGGGTCCGCCCGACCACCTCTATGCCCGAGCCCGGCTTGCGGGCTACCGCTCGGCGATGGCCGCCGCGGGCGTCGAGGTGTCGCCGGAACTGCTGCGGCACGGCACCTACGAGCGGGCCAGCGGCGCCGAGCAGGTCAGGGCTCTGCTCACACTGCCCAAGCCCCCGACCGCCCTCTTCATCTGCTCCGACCACTTGGCCATCGGCGGGTACGAGGCGCTGGCCGAGGCCGGTCTGCGCGTGCCCGACGACGTCAGCGTGATCGGCTTCGACGACCTGCCCGAAGCCCGCTGGGTCAATCCCGCTCTGACGACCGTGCGCCAGCCGCTCAAGGAGATGGGCCGCAGCGCCCTGCGCACCCTGCTCAGACTGATCGAGGGTGAGGAACTGGAGAGCCGCCGGGTCGAGCTGGCTACCACCCTCGTGGTCCGGGACAGTACGGCTCCTCACAAGGAGGCCTGACGGCGCCAACTTTCCGCCCCAAGGGAGCGCTCCCATCGCCCTTCCGCTCGACGCAGCCCGTGGGCGCTGTCGCGGCGTGGTGGGTCTCCGTCTCACGGGAGGTTCCGGGTCGGGTGAGCATGGTGCGAGCCGGTCCGAGTTGCGATGGCTACAGCGCGGACTTTCACCGAATCCCGTCTGATATTGGCCGCAATTTGGATCACAAGGAGGGTTTACGCGAAGCCTTAAGCATAAGTGCCTCGGTCTGTATGCTTATCCCTGGAGAGAGGTATCGCGACACGAGGAGACACGGAGTTGACCATGGAACCGGTAGGCGCGGGCGCCCTTCTGGCGCTACTGCGTAACGGCCAGGCGCAGACCCGCGCCGAATTGGTGCAACTCACCGGTCTCTCCAGGTCCACGGTGGCCCAGCGCGTCGACGCCCTCCTCGATCACCGTTGGATCGTGCCGAAGGGCGACGCGATCTCCTCGGGCGGCAGACCCGCCGTCTCCTTCGCCTTCAACGCCGGCGCGAGGGTCGTGCTCTCCGCCGACGTCGGCACCACACAGACCCGGGTCGCCGTGACCGACCTGGCGACGCAGGTGCTGGCCGAGCGCAGCCAGGACATGGCCATTACCGAGGGACCCGAGTACGTCCTGAAGTGGCTCGTCCAGGAATTCGAGAACCTGCTGGCAGAAACCGGGCACAGCCTCGCCGACGTGTGCGGGGTCGGCATCGGCCTCCCGGGCCCCGTAGAGCACACGACCGGCCGGCCGGTCAATCCGCCGGTCATGTCCGGCTGGGACGGCTTCGACGTGCCGGGCTGGTTCCAGCACAGATGGGGAGCGCCCGTCCTGGTCGACAACTCCGTCAACGTGATGGCTCTCAGCGAGCACGGCGCGCTCAGTCCCCAGGTCGAGCACCTGCTCTTCGTCAAAGTCGGCACCGAGATCGGCTGCGGCATCATCACCGAGCACCGCCTCCACCGCGGCGCGCAGGGAGCGGCCGGGGACATCGGCCACATCCAGGTCACCACTGCGCCGGACCGGGTCTGCCGATGCGGCAATGTCGGCTGCCTGGAAGCCGTCGCCAGTGGATGGGCGATCGCCGAACGGCTTCGGGACCTCGGCGAGGACGTTGCCGACAGCCGCGACGTGCTGGGACTGGTCCGGACCGGAAACGCCGCCGCGATGCAGATGATCCGTCAGGCCGGCCGGGACATCGGAGACGTACTGGCATCTCTGGTGAACTTCTTCAACCCCGGCGCGATCGTCATAGGCGGTGAGCTCTCCGATGCCGGTGAGCACCTCCTCGCAGGCGTGCGGGAAGTCATCTACAGCCGCTCCCTCCCCCTGGTCACCCAACACCTGAACATTCGTGTCCGCCAGATGGGAGACCGCGCCGGCGTGGTCGGAGCGTCCCTCATGGTGATCGAGCACGTGCTCAGTCCCGCCGCGATCGACCGCTCGGTAGCCGGCGGGTAGGCCCTCAGCCCCTATAGGTTGATGGAGGGCGAACTTTTGCTTGACGTTAGGCATAAGCGCGGGAGATCATGGTGATCGGCACGGGCAGTTCCGCCTGAGCCTTTACCGATGGCAGTCCCCCGACATCGGTAGACCACGCCGAGGCGCTTCATCCCGAGCCGTACAGGCGCTCCCGGGCACATCGCGATCCGGAACCTTACGGCTGTCACCCTCCCGGGTGAGGCGCCCGGCGTGGCTCACTGGCCCTGGCCATGCGTGACCCGCTCAGGAAATCGAACCGCACCTTCCCCGACCCGCCTTCCGGCGCTTCCACGCCGCTGCCGTCGGCACGCTCGCCTCGCTCGACCAGGGTGCGCTCGGCGACAGCCGGCGCACCGCTGTCTCATCCGAGGCCGGCGAGTTCGAGGAGGAGGGACTTGACCTCGGTGGCCGCGATGCGGTCGCCGAGGGGGTGGGGGGTGGAGCAGATGAGGAGTGGGCCTTCGTCGTCGTTTGCGGGGAGGCGGCCGTGGCTGCCGCGGACGGGTGTGG
>NZ_JBEXOP010000040.1:0-68902 GCF_040611575.1 Streptomyces sp. NPDC006610 | reverse complement strand
CGGGTGTCGGAGTAACTCCCGGCGCCTACGGTGATGGTGGCGGCTGCCGCGGGCGTGGCGGCCGGGCCGAGGCCGACGCCGGCCAGTGCGGCGGCGAGGACCAGTGCGGCGGCCGGCCGTGGTCGGGGAGCTGGCATGGGGAACACCTCATGTCATCGCGGGTGACGGGGACTCGTCGGCGGCACTGCCGCGGGGCCACCGGCGGGCGCGGTCTGGCGCCCTGGGGGAGTGGTGGAACCGCAACGGAACCGTCGGTGGGGCGAGTTCGAGACCCCGGCCTGAGAGCGCTCTCAGGTGGGCGAAACGTAAGACTCCTGAAATCCGCTGTCAATAGATCGCGCACGCCTTGGATGCTATGGGTGCAAACCGGATATTCCGGTGCGTGGCCGCTTCGTTGCCATTTCAAGACTTGACGGGACGCTGGACGGGCGGGCACGCTCCCCCCACGTTTTGAGAGCGCTCTCAAGAACCGCGGCGCTCGTTCCACCCCGGAGCCAAGGAGGCTTCCCATGCCCATTGCCCGAGCCGCCAAAAGGGCCACCGTCCGTCTGGGGGCGGTCGCGCTCGCCGGGGCGCTCCTCGCCGCCTGCGGAGGTTCGTCGGACAGCGCCTCCACGGCCGACGGAAAGGTCACCATCACCGTCGACCTCTTCGGCTCCTTCGGCTACAAGGAGTCCGGGCTCTACGCCGAGTACGAGAAGCTCAACCCGGGCGTGACCATCAAGCAGACCGACACCGAGGACGAGGCCGACTACTGGAAGTCCCTCCAGACCCGCCTCGCGGGCGGCGGTGGCCTCGCCGACGTCCAGGGCATCGAGGTCGGCCGGATCGCCTCCGTCGCCCAGCAGCAGGCCGACAAGTTCGAGGACCTGCGCAAGTACGGGGCCGACAAGCTCAAGGGCGAGTTCGCCGAGGCCAAGTGGGCGGCGGCCACGGGCGCCAACGGCGAGGTGCTCGGCCTGGGCACCGACGTCGGCCCCGAGGCGATGTGCTACCGCACCGACCTCTTCGAGAAGGCCGGCCTGCCCACCGACCGCACGGAGCTGGCCCAGAAGTGGTCCACGTGGGAGGGCTACCTGGACCTCGGCAGGCAGTACCAGAAGAAGGCCTCGGACAAGAGCGCCTGGATCGACAGCGTCGGCAGCCTCTACTCCGTCATGATCGGTCAGGAGAAGGAGCGGTACTACGACGCCTCCGGGAAGCTGATCTGGGAGACCAACCCGGCCCTGAAGGAGGCCTGGAACACCTCGGTCGAGGCCGCGCAGGACGGGCTGAGCGCGAAGCTCGACCAGTGGTCGCCGCAGTGGAACCAGGCCTTCGCCGCCGGCTCGTTCGCGACCCTGCCCTGCCCCGCCTGGATGCTCGGCTACATCAAGGGCCAGGCCGGCGAAGCCGGCAAGGGTACCTGGGACGTCGCCGCGCTGCCCGGCGGCGCGGGCAACTGGGGCGGCTCCTACCTCGCCGTGCCCCGGGCCGCGAAGAACAAGGAGGCGGCGTACAAGCTGATCGCCTGGCTGACCGCGCCCGAGCAGCAGGCCAAGCTCTTCCAGAAGCACGGCAGCTTCCCGTCCGCCACCGGCGCCATCGAGAAGATCGCCGACGCGAAGGACCCCTACTTCTCCGACGCGCCGATCGGCCAGATCTTCGGTGACGCCGCCAAGGAATCCCCCGTCCAGGTCCTCGGCGTCCACGACCAGAACGTGAGCCAGCAGATCACCAACGCCCTGAGCGAGGTCGAGCGCAAGGGCCTGGCCCCCGACAAGGCGTGGGAGAACGCCAAGAAGGGCGTCGCGAACATCATCGGCTGACCCGGGAAGCCGCCGCCGGGCCGGGCGCCGTCCGGCCCGGCGGCGGCCACCGGCCTGCCGAAGCCACCCCGCACCCCTGTTCCGACCACCCGAAGGGCCGCACCGTGACCCTCACCGCCTCTGCCCCACCGGCCTCGCCGAAGCAGGCGGCGCCGTCCGGGCCCGCCGCCGCCCGGCGGGCCTGGCAGAAGTTCTCCCCCTACGCCTACATCGCCCCGTTCTTCACCCTGTTCGCCGCCTTCGGCCTCTTCCCGCTGATCTACACGGCGTTCGTGTCGCTGTACCGCGTGGAGCTGCAGACCCCCGGCGACATGCAGTGGCGCGGCCTGGACAACTACACCGCGCTGCTCCAGGACGACTACTTCTGGCTCGCGCTGCGCAACACGTTCACCATCGGCGTGCTGTCCACCGTGCCCCAGCTGGTGATGGCGCTCGGGCTCGCGCACCTGCTCAACTACAAGCTGCGCGGCCGCACCTTCCTGCGCACCGCCATGCTGCTGCCGTACGCCACCTCCGTCGCCGCGGCGACGCTGGTCTTCGCCCAGCTGTTCGGCCACGACTTCGGGCTGGTCAACTACGTCCTCGGACTCGTCGGCATCGGCCCCTTCGACTGGCAGACCGGCACCGTCGCCTCCCAGATCGCCGTCTCCACGATCGTCATCTGGCGCTGGACCGGCTACAACGCGCTGATCTACCTGGCGGGCATGCAGTCCATCCCCGCCGAGCTGTACGAGGCCGCCGAGATGGACGGCGCCTCGCGGTGGCGGCAGTTCTTCCACGTCACCCTGCCCGGACTGCGCCCCACCATCGTCTTCACGGTCGTCGTCTCCACCATCGGCGCCACCCAGCTGTTCGGCGAGCCGCTGCTGTTCGAGGGCTCGATCTCCGGCGGCATCTCGCACCAGTACCAGACGCTCGGCCTCTACATGTACGAACAGGGCTGGGGCTTCTTCCACCTCGGCCGCGCCGCCGCCGTGGCCTGGATGATGTTCCTGCTCATCGTGGTGCTCGTCGGGGCCAACGCCCTCGTCGCGCGCCGCCGCTCCCGCAAGGAGGCCGTCCGATGACCGCACTGGCCACCCCGCCGGCTGCACCACCCGAGCGCCCGACTCGGGCGGAGCGCCCGCGGCGCCGCTCCGGCGCGGGCCGCACCATGCAGGGCGGAAAGCTCGCCTACGCCATCCTGATCATCGCCGTGCTGGTCTCCGCGTTCCCGTTCTACTGGACGATCGTGGCCGCCAGCCGCTCCAACGCCGACATGGCGCGGGTGCCGCCCTCGCTGCTGCCGGGCCCGAACCTGATGCGCAACTTCGAGGCGGTGCTGGAAGAGGCCGACATCGGCAAGGCGCTGCTCAACTCGCTGATCGTGTCCGGCTCGATCACCGTGGGCACCGTGCTGTGCTGCACGCTCGCCGGGTTCGCCTTCGCCAAACTGCGCTTCCGGGGACGGGGCGCCCTGCTCACGATCACCGTGGGCACCATGATGATCCCGCCGCAGCTGGGCGTCATCCCGCTGTTCATGCTGATCGCCGAACTGCAGTGGGTCAACCAGCTCCAGGCGGTGATCCTGCCCGGCCTCGTCTCGGCCTTCGGCGTCTTCTTCATGCGCCAGTACCTGGTGCAGTCGCTGCCGGACGAGCTGATCGAGGCGGCCCGCGTCGACGGCGCCTCCACCGCCCGGATCTTCTGGTCGATCGTGGTCCCCGTCGCCCGGCCCGGTATGGCCGTCCTGGGCCTGCTCACCTTCATGGCCGCCTGGAACGACTTCTTCTGGCCCATCGTCGCCCTCTCCTCCTCCGAGCCGACGGTCCAGGTCGCCCTGCGCCAGCTCGGCGGCGGTTATGTCCACGACCAGTCCGTCATCATGGCCGGCACCCTGCTCGGCACGCTGCCGGTGCTCCTGGTCTTCGGCCTGCTGGGCCGGCAGATCGTCGGCGGCATCATGCAGGGCGCCGTCAAGGGCTGACGCGCGCGTCACGCCATGCCGCCCCGCGCCGGCCGTCAAGGGCCGACCCGCGCCAGGCCGCCGCCCCGCCCCGCGCCACCGGCATCGCGCGGTCCACGGCCGCCGCACCCCACCACCCGAGCCCCCTCACCTCCTTGGAGCCCCCACCTCATGACCGCGCTCGACGCACGCCCCCACACCACCGCGACGCTCACCTTCCCGGCCGGCTTCCGCTGGGGCACCGCCACCGCGGCCTACCAGATCGAGGGCGCCGCCACCGAGGACGGCCGCACCCCGTCCATCTGGGACACCTTCAGCCGCACGCCCGGCAAGGTGCGCAACGGCGACACCGGCGACATCGCCGCCGACCACTACCACCGCGTCGACGAGGACGTCGCCCTCCTGCGCCGCCTCGGCGTCACCGACTACCGCTTCTCCATCGCCTGGCCCCGCGTCCAGCCCACCGGCCGGGGCCCCGCCGTCCAAAAGGGCCTGGACTTCTACCGGCGGCTCACCGACGAACTGCGCGACGCCGGGATCCGGCCCGTGGCCACCCTCTACCACTGGGACCTGCCGCAGGAGCTGGAGGACGCGGGTGGCTGGCCGCACCGCGAGACGGCGTACCGCTTCGCCGAGTACGCGGGCCTCATGGCCGAGGCGCTCGGCGACCGGGTGGCGACCTGGACCACCCTCAACGAGCCCTGGTGCGCCGCCTTCCTCGGCTACGGCAACGGGGTCCACGCGCCGGGCCGCACCAGCGCGCTCGCCTCGCTGCGCGCCGCCCACCACTTCAACCTGGCGCACGGACTGGCCGTACGGGCGCTGCGGGCCGCGCTGCCCGCCCCGGCGGAGGTGTCGCTGACACTCAACCTCCATGTGGCGCGCGCCCACACCGACGCGCCCGAGGACGTGGACGCGGCCCGCCGGATCGACGCGGTCGGCAACCGGATCTTCCTCGACCCGGTCTTCCACGGGCGGCTCCCCGCAGACCTGGTCCGCGACACCGCCCAGGTCACCGACTGGTCCTTCGTGGCCGACGGCGACCTGAAGACGGCCTCGGCCCCCATCGACTCGCTGGGCGTCAACTACTACTCGCCCGCCATGGTCGCGGCCGGCACGTCCGAGTCGCCGTCCCCGTGGGCGGGCGCGGAGCAGCACGTGCGCTTCGTGCCCCTGCCGGGGCCGCGTACGGCGATGGACTGGCCGGTGGACGCCGACGGACTGCACGAACTGCTCGTGCGGCTCAGGGACGACCTGCCCGGAACGCCGCTGCTCGTCACGGAGAACGGCGCCGCCTACGACGACTACGCGGACCCCTCCGGCGAGGTGAAGGACCCCGAGCGCGTGGCCTACCTGCACGCCCATCTGGCCGCGGTGCACCGGGCCATCGCGGACGGCGCCGATGTGCGGGGCTACTTCCTGTGGTCGCTGCTGGACAACTTCGAGTGGGCCTACGGCTACAGCAAGCGCTTCGGCATCGTCCACGTCGACTTCGCCACCCAGCGCCGCACCCTCAAGTCGAGCGCCCGCTGGTACGCGGACGCCATCGCGCGAAACGGTGTGCCGGCCCTGTGATACCGGCCGCGTAACGACAGCTCACCACGCCGTCGACCACCCCGGGACCAAGATGAACTGATGGGCGCTCAACTGCCCGGTACGGGGCGGTGACCATCGCCGCGGGCGCCCCCTGCCAAGGCGCCGGCGGCGACCGGGAGCGGGTGGACCGACACCGTCGGTCCACCCGCTCCCGGCTTTCCGCAGCGGACCGGACGGCGCCGACCGCTCGCCGCGGATCTCCGCCTGCGCCGGCCCGCTCGCGGCGGACTCGGCTGAACCGATTAAGGAGAAAGCGCTTGCACAACCGTTGACACCCAAGGCTCGCCGACACCAATCTGTGGCACACGGCTCAAAGAAAACCAGCCAACTGCGACCCCCATCGCGGCAGTTGGCCTCACGTCCCTTGAATATTGAACCGGTTTAACCGGCGTATCCCCGGGTGCCGCCCCTGCAACCCTTCGGCGTCCGCGACGAACGCCGCAGCCGGTGAAAGGAACGCACAGTGAGCACACGGAACACCCACCGGGCGAGACGCGGCCGCACGGCCGCCTCGCTCGCGGCGGCCACGGCGTTGATCGGCGGCGGCCTCACGGTCGTGATGACGACCGGTTCGGCGTCGGCGGCGCCGGCGGCCGGGTCGTACACCCTGAAGAACGCGAACAGCGGTCTGTGTCTGACGGTGCCCGGCGCGAGCGCCTCCGCGGGCGTCCAGCTGACGCAGGACGCCTGCACCGGGGCCGCCGCGCAGACCTGGAAGCTCACGGCGTCCGGCAGCGGGTACACCCTGACGGCCGCGAACAGCGCGAAGTGCGCCGGTGTCCGGGACGCCTCCACCAGCGCGGGCAAGCCGGTCGAGCAGCAGAACTGCGCCGGCACGGCGACCCAGGTGTGGAAGCTGACGCAGGTCGGCGGCGACACGTACCAGGTGATCAACAGCAACGGCGACAAGTGCCTGAACGTCAAGGACAGTTCGAAGGCCGCCGGCGCCCTGGTCCAGCAGAACTCCTGCGACTCGGTCACCAGCAAGCGCTGGACCTTCGCCGCGTCGGGGACGGTCCCCACGGATCCGACGACTCCGCCGCCGACCGACCCGACCACGCCGCCGCCCACCGACCCGACGACGCCGCCCCCGTCGTCGTCGTGGCCGACGGCCAACGGCAGCCAGGCCGTCTCGTCCACCATCGAGGTCTCCGGCACCTACGACGGCGGAATGAAGCGCCTGTACGGCAGTGGCGCCCTCGGCAGCGGCGACCAGAGCGAGGGCCAGCCGCCGATGATCCGGCTCGCCGACGGCGCGACCCTGCAGAACGTCATCCTGGGCGCCCCCGCCGCCGACGGCGTGCACTGCGCCGGCGCCTGCACGCTCAAGAACGTCTGGTGGGAGGACGTCGGCGAGGACGCCGCCACCTTCCGCGGCAGCTCCGCCTCCACCGTCCGCACGATCGAGGGCGGCGGTGCGCGGAAGGCCTCCGACAAGGTCTTCCAGCACAACGGCGCCGGCACCCTGGTCATCCGGGACTTCCAGGTGGAGGACTTCGGCAAACTGGTCCGTTCCTGCGGCAACTGCTCCACGCAGTACACCCGCCACATCCAGATCCTGAACACCAAGGTGACGGCCCCGGGCGACACCCTGGTCGGCATCAACACCAACTACGGTGACACGGCGCGCTTCTCCGGCATCACCATCCACCGGGACTCCGGCCGCGACATCGACATCTGCACCAAGTACCGGGGCACCACCAGCGGCGAACCCACCAAGATCGGTACCGGCCCGGACAGCACGAACTGCCTCTACAGCACGTCCGACATCCGTTACGTCGACTGACCCACCGCGACACCCGTCGGCCCTCGCGGCCCGGCGGCCCGGAAAGCCCTTGCGGCCCCGGCCGGACTCCCGTCCGGCCGGGGCCGCTGGCGTTTCCCGCAGCGCGATCGCAAGACGGTCCGCGCCGAGTCGACTCGTCTTTGTCGAGCAATTACGAAAACAGCGCGATATCTTGCGTCCGCTTGTCGCGGGTGGTTGAGTGTGGCCCGCCCCACAACGCACCGGCGATGGGGAGACCTCCACGTTCAGCCCGAAGGGGAGCACTCATGAGAAGTGCCCGGTTCCGCCGTACGCGCCGCGCCGGCGCGGTCACCATCGTTTCCGCGCTCACGCTCACCGCGCTGGCCGCCTGCGGCACGAGCAGCAGCGACAACGGCAGCGGTGGTTCCGGGGGCGGTGCGTCGTCCGACCCCGCCGCTCCGTTGGACCCGAAGACCGAGGTGACGCTCACCATCGACTGCATGCCGCCGACGGCGAAGGCGGCCGAGCTCCGGCAGTGGAAGCAGGACGTCGCCGAGTTCAACAAGACGTACCCGAACGTCACCATCGAGGGCCGCTCCACCCCGGGCCAGTGTCTGGAGCCCCCGCGGTTCACGGCCATGCTGAAGGCGAAGTCGCAGCCCGACGTCTTCTACACCTACTTCACCGACCTGCCCCAGGTGCTCTCCGAGGACGGCGCGCAGGACATCACCGCGTACGTCAACGATAGGACCGTGCCGCTGCTCAAGGACATCGACCCCGACGTCCTCGGTTCGCTGAAGCAGGACGGCAAGCTCTACGGCCTGCCCACCAGCAACTACACCATGGGCCTGCTCATCAACCGCAAGCTCTTCGAGCGGGCCGGCCTCGACCCCGACAGCCCTCCGCGCACCTGGGAGGAGGTCCGCACCGCGGCGAAGCGGATCGCCGGACTCGGCGACGGCATCGCGGGCTTCGGCGAGTACAGCGCCGGCAACACCGGTGGCTGGCACTTCACCGCGCAGCTCTACAGCATCGGCGGCGACGTCGTCGACGCGAGCGGCGAGAAGGCGGCGTTCAACGACGAACTGGGCAGGCAGGTCGCCCGGAACCTGCACGCGATGCGCTGGCAGGACGACAGCATGGGCAAGACCCAGCTGCTGAAGTGGGGCGACCTGCAGAAGCAGATCGCCACCGACAAGCTCGGCATGTACCTCGCCGCGCCCGACGACATCCAGTACATGGTCCAGCAACTCGGCGCCCGATACGAGAACTTCGGCATGGGACCCATCCCCGGCCGGCAGAACACCCTGGCCGGCGGCAACAGCTACATGATCAAGAAGGGCATCTCCCCGGACAAGATCAAGGCCGCGATCGCCTGGCTGAACTTCAAGAACCTCACCGTCGGCAAGGGCCAGTTCGACTGGAGCCGCGCCAAGGCCGACAAGCTGCCGGTCGGCATTCCGCAGCCCAACTTCTGGCTGAACGAGTCCAAGGCCGAGGACGACGCGGCCCGTGCCGAGCACGCCACCATGCCGGTGGAGAACTTCAAGACCTTCATGGACAACCCGGTCCCGGGCAAGGCCGAGCCGCCCAAGGCGCAGGAGATCTACAAGGTCCTGGACAACGTGATGTCCGGCATCCTCACCAACGAGGACGCCGACGTCGACAAGCTCCTGTCCACCGCCGAGTCGCAGGTCGACCAGGTGCTGGCCAACCAGTGACCGACCGGGCGGGACGGGCCGCCGTGCCCGTCCCGCCCGCCCGGCAGCGAAGACGGCAGACCAGTACGAGGAGTGACGATGCCGGCCCCCGGCCCGACCCTGAGCAAAGCGGCGCCACCCCGCCGCTCCGTGCCGCCCCCGGCGGCCCCCGCGGCACCCGGCGCCGCGTTCGCCAGGAACCTGCGCCACAACCTGACGGCCCATGGATTCCTGATCGGCGCGGTCGTCTGTTTCGCGCTGTTCTCCTGGTATCCGATGGTCAGGGAGGTCTTCCTGGCCTTCCAGAAGACCGAGAGCGGGCAGACCGACTGGGTCGGGCTGGACAACTTCGCCACGGTCCTGAACGACCCGGCCTTCTGGCAGGCCTGGCGCAACACCCTGCTGTTCACGGTGCTCGCCCTGGTCCTCGGCTTCGCGGTGCCGTTCGCCGCCGCGATCGTCATCAACGAGTTCCGGCACGGCCAGGGCTACTTGCGGCTCCTGGTCTACCTGCCCGTGATGCTGCCCCCGGTCGCCTCCGTCCTCCTCTTCAAGTACCTCTACGACCCCGGATACGGGCTGCTCAACGAGCTGTTCGGCGTCCTCCACCTGCCCGAGCAGCAGTGGCTCCAGGACCCCGACCTGTCGATGCTGTCCGTCGTCGTCGCCTCGACCTGGATGAACATGGGCGGCGCCACGCTGATCTACCTCGCCGCCCTCCAAGGCATCCCCGGCGAGCTGTACGAGGCGGCCGAACTGGACGGGGCCGGCCTGCTGCGCAAGATTTGGCACGTCACCATCCCGCAGACCCGCCTGATCCTGTCGCTGATGCTGCTCATGCAGGTCATCGCGACCATGCAGGTCTTCGTCGAGCCCTTCCTGCTGACCGGCGGCGCCGGACCCGAGGGGTCGACCACGACCGTCGTGTACCTCATCTACCAGTACGCCTTCAACTTCAACGACTACGGCGCCGCCGCGGCCCTCGGCCTGCTCCTGCTCGTGCTGCTGTCCGGATTCTCGGCGGTGTACGTCAGGCTCAGCCGCGCCCAGGACGAATAGAACCGGGGGGACCACCATGTCCACACGCACGCTCGTCTCGCCGGCCGTCCTCGCCAGGCCGCGCGGCAGGGCCGTCTACTGGACGGTCTTCGCCCTGGTCGTCGCCGGGTTCACCCTCGCCTTCCTCGGTCCGATGTACTGGCTCGTCTCCAGCGGGTTCAAGGACCCCCAGGAAGTGATCCGGACCCCGCCGACCCTCGTACCCGGATCGTTCGAGCCCGCCAACTACGAACAGGCCTGGCAGGTCATGGACCTCGCCAAGCTGCTGGGCAACACCCTCTACTACGCGTTCGGCGCGCTCGCCTTCCAGCTGGTCCTCGACGTCGCCGCCGCGTACTCCCTGTCCAAGCTGCGGCCGGTGCTGGGCAAGGCGATCCTCGGCATGATGCTGGCGACCCTGATGATCCCGGCCACGGTCCTCGTCGTCCCGCAGTACCTCACCGTGCTGGACGTGCCGATCGTCGAGCGGAACCTGCTCAACACCCCGTGGGCGATCTGGCTGCCGTCCGTCACCAACGCCTTCAACATCTTCCTGCTCAAGCGGTTCTTCGACTCGATCCCCAAGGAACTGCTGGACGCGGCCTCCATGGACGGCGCCAAGCCGCTGCGCGTTCTGTGGTCGATCGTTCTGCCGATCTCCCGGCCCGTCCTGGGCGTGGTGTCGATCTTCGCGGTCGTCGGGGTGTGGAAGGACTTCCTCTGGCCGATGCTCACCCTGCCCGACCCGGCGAAGCAGACCCTCAACGTCGGCATCTACTCCCTGTCCAACGGCGTGCCCGTGAACGTGCTGATCGCCGCCCTCACGATCGCCTCGCTGCCGACCGTGCTGATCTTCCTGGTCTTCCAGCGCAACATCATGGGCGGCCTCACCGCCGGCAGCCTCAAGGGCTGACCGCCCGCCCCCTCTTCCCAGCCTCCGCCGCCGGCCCGTCCGACGCCCCGCTTGGCCGGGCCGGCGGCGGAGATCCGCCCTGCCCGAAAGGACCGCACCGTGGCAGCCCCCCTTCCGCCCCGCACCGACGACTGGTGGCGCGACGCCGTCATCTACCAGGTATATCCGCGCAGTTTCGCCGACGGCGACGGCGACGGCACCGGAGACCTCGCGGGCGTCCGGGCGCGACTGTCCCACCTCGCCGAACTGGGCGTGGACGCCGTCTGGTTCACCCCCTGGTACCTGTCGCCGCTCGTCGACGGCGGCTACGACGTCGCCGACTACCGCACCATCGACCCCGCGTTCGGCACCCTGGCCGAGGCGGAGAAGCTGATCGCCGAGGCCCGCGAACTCGGCATCCGCACCATCGTCGACATCGTGCCCAACCACGTCTCCGACCAGCACCCCTGGTTCCGGGCCGCCCTCGCAGCCGGCCCCGGCAGCCCGGAGCGGGAACTCTTCCACTTCCGCCCCGGCCGCGGAACGAACGGCGAACTCCCGCCCAACGACTGGCCCTCACAGTTCTCCGGCGCCACCTGGACCCGCGTCCCCGACGGCGAGTGGTACCTGCACCTGTTCACCCCCGAGCAGCCCGACCTGAACTGGGACCACCCCGCGGTGCGCCGCGAGCACGAGGAGATCCTGCGCTTCTGGTTCGAGCGGGGCGTCGCCGGCGTACGGATCGACTCCGCGGCCCTGCTCACCAAGGACCCCGGCCTGCGCGACTTCGTCGAGGGCGTCGACCCCCACCCCTACATCGACCAGGACGAGATCCACGACATCTACCGCTCCTGGCGGGCGATCGCCGACGAGTACGGCGGCGTCTTCGTGGGCGAGGTCTGGCTGCCCGACGCCGAGCGCTTCGCCCGCTACCTCCGCCCCGACGAACTGCACACCGCCTTCAACTTCTCCTTCCTCACGTGCCCCTGGGACGCCGGCTGCCTGCGCCGCGCCATCGACGCCACCCTCGCCGAGCACGCCCCCGTCGGCGCCCCCGCCACCTGGGTCCTGTGCAACCACGACGTCACCCGCACCGTCACGCGCTACGGACGCGCCGACACCGGCTTCGACTTCGCCACGAAGCGCTTCGGTACCCCGACCGACCTGCAGCTCGGCACCCGCCGTGCCCGTGCGGCCGCCCTGCTCACCCTCGCTCTGCCCGGCTCGGTCTACCTCTACCAGGGGGAGGAACTCGGCCTGCCCGAGGCCGACATCCCGCTCGACCGCATCCAGGACCCCATGCACTTCCGCTCCGGCGGCACCGACCCCGGCCGCGACGGCTGCCGGGTCCCCCTGCCGTGGGAGGCGGAGGCCAGATGGTACGGCTTCGGCGCCGGCGACGAGCCGTGGCTGCCGCAGCCCGACGACTGGGCCCCCTACGCCGTCGACCGCCAGGCCGCCGCCCCGGACTCGATGCTCGCGCTCTACAAAGAGGCGCTGCGGCAACGGCGTTCGGGCGCGGGCTTCGGCGACGGACCGCTGACCTGGCTCCCCGTCGGCGAGGACGTCCTCGCCTTCGCCCGGCCGCAGGGCCTGCTGTGCGTCGTCAACCTCTCGGACGTGCCCGCCGTGCTCCCCGAGCACGAGCGGCTGCTGCTCGCCAGCGGACCGCTGGACGCCGAGGGGCGGCTTCCGGCGGACACGGCGGTGTGGCTGCGCGCCCGGTCGTCCGACCTCGCAACGTGACGGCACCGCATGGTCGCGGGGAGCGTGAACGACGCAACTGGCTTGCGTAGTTTGCGATAATCTTGCGTTCATGACGCGAGGACTTGCGCTGGTGGCGAAGAAGGTGGGGGTGAGCGAGGCCACGGTCAGCCGTGTCCTCAACGGCAAGCCGGGGGTCTCCGAAAGGACCCGCCAGGCCGTGCTCACGGCCCTCGACGTGCTCGGTTACGAGCGGCCCACGCAACTGCGCGGGGAGCGCGCCCGGCTCGTCGGCCTGGTGCTCCCGGAGTTGCAGAACCCCATCTTCCCGGCGTTCGCCGAGGTCATCGGAGGCGCCCTCGCCCAGCAGGGGCTCACGCCCGTCCTGTGCACGCAGACCAGAGGCGGTGTCTCCGAGGCCGATTACGTGGACCTGCTGCTCCAGCAGCAGGTCTCCGGTGTGATCTTCGCCGGGGGCCTGTTCGCGCAGGCCGACGCGCCGCACGAGCACTACCGCCGGCTGGCCGAGCGGAAGATCCCGGTCGTCCTCGTCAACGCCTCGATCGAAGGGCTCGACTTCCCCTGCGTCGCCTGCGACGACGCCGTCGCCGTCGAGCAGGCGTGGCGGCATCTCGCCTCGCTCGGCCACGAGCGGATCGGTCTCGTCCTCGGCCCCGACGACCATGTGCCCTCGCGCCGCAAGCTGGAGGCCGCCCGGGCGGCGGCGCGGACCACGGGTACGCAGTGGGACGACCTGCTCGTGCAGCGGTCGATCTTCTCGCTGGAAGGAGGGCAGGCCGCGGCCTCGCGTCTGCTGGCGCGGGGCGTCACCGGCATCGTGTGCGGCAGCGACCCGCTCGCGCTCGGGGCCGTCCGGGCCGCCCGCCGCCACGGCCTGCGGGTTCCGTCCGACGTGTCGGTCGTCGGTTTCGACGACTCGGCCTTCATGACCTGCACGGAGCCGCCGCTGTCGACGGTGCGCCAGCCCATCGAGGCCATGGGGCGCGCGGCCGTCGACCTGCTGTGCGCCCAGATCCTGGGAACGCAGGCGCACCCCGGCGAACTGCTCTTCGAGCCGGAACTCGTGGTCCGCGCGTCGACCGCCCCGCCGCCGGCCGGCTGATCGCGTCCCCCTTCCCCCACCTGCCCGGATCCGGGCCCTTCCCGGCCCCTTCTCGGCCCTCCCGGTCCGCGTCACCTCACGGCACCGGTGTCACCGCCGCCCCGTCGGCTCCGACGCCGGTGCCGTCCGCGTTCTCGGGACGGCCGTCGACGTCGGCGGGCCGACCGGTGCCGCGGATGACCGGACCGTTGACAAAGCCGTCACGCGGTAGAAACCTGTCTCCCCGATGACGCAAATCTGACGCAGATTTACTCAAAATCCTAGCCCTGCGTCGCCACTTCCCATCAGCCATGCCGGGCGCACGCCCGCGTGGTGGAGAGGCGCCCCATGAGAGGCACACAGACACGCAGACGGACAGGGGTCGGCCTGCTGACGGCGGGACTGATCGCCGTCGGTCTGCTTCCCGCCCCGGCGCAAGCCGCGCCCCAGGCGGCGGCGGAGACCAACCTCGCCCTCGGCAGAGCGGCGACGGCCGGCGGAGCCCATGGCGGCTACCCGGCGTCCAACGTCACCGACGGAAGCCAGCAGTCGTACTGGGAGGGCCCGTCGGGCTCCTTCCCGCAGTGGGTGCAGGTCGACCTCGGCGCAGCGGTCCCGCTGGACCGCGTCGCGCTGAAGCTGCCCACCGGCTGGGAGGCGCGCTCCCAGTCCCTGGCCGTCCTCGGCAGCACCGACGGCAACTCCTTCGGCACGCTCGCCGCCGCGGCGGCCCGCTCCTTCGACCCGGCCGCGGCCAACACCGTGGCCATCGACCTGCCCGCCGAGAAGGCGCGGTACGTGCGCGTTCAGGTCACGTCCAACTCGGGCTGGAACGCAGCCCAGCTGTCCGAGCTGGAGGTCTACGGCGACGAAGGGCCCGTCGACCCGCCGGTCGAGGGCACGAACCTCGCCCGGAACAAGCCGATCGAGGCGACGTCCGTGACGCAGAACTACACCGCGGCCAACGCCAACGACGACAACACCGGCACCTACTGGGAGTCCGCGGGCTTCCCGTCGAGCCTGACGGCGAAGCTCGGCGCCGACGCGGACGTCGAGGCCGTGGTCGTCAAGCTCAACCCCGACCCGGTCTGGGGGCCGCGCACCCAGTCGCTCCAGGTCCTCGGCCGCGCGTCGGGTGCCTCCGGCTTCACCTCCCTGAAGGCCCGCGCCGACTACGCCTTCAGCCCGTCGGGCAACAAGAACACCGTGACCATCCCGGTCACCGGCCGCGTCGCCGACGTACGGCTCACCTTCTTCTCCAACACCGGTGCCCCCGGCGCCCAGGTCGCCGAGTTCCAGGTGCTCGGCAGGGCCACGCCCCAGCCCGACCTCGTCGTCACCGACCTGACCTGGTCGCCCGCCTCCCCGTCCGAGGCCGACGACGTCACGGTGCGGGCCACCGTACGCAACGCGGGCAGCGCACCGGCCCCCGCCACGACGGTCGCCGTCAGCGTCGAGGGCACCGTCGCCGGCTCCGCCCCGGTCGCCGCCCTGGCCGCGGGCGCCTCCACGACCGTCGGCGTCCCCGTGGGCCGGCGCCCGCAGGGCTCGTACACCGTCTCGGCCGCCGCGGACCCGACCGACACCGTCGTGGAACTGGACAACGGCAACAACAGCCGCACCGCCGCGACGAAACTGACCGTCGCGCAGAGCCCGGGCCCGGACCTGCGCGTCACCGGCATCACCACCAACCCGGCGACACCCGCGGTCGGCGCCGACGTGTCCTTCACGGTGGCGGTGAACAACCGCGGCACCACCTCCGCCCCCGCGGGCACCATCACCCGCCTCACCGTCGGCGACACCACGCTCCAGGGCACCACCGGCGCCGTCGCGGCGGGGGGCACGACCACCGTCGCCCTCTCCGGCACCTGGACCGCCAAGAGCGGCGGCGCCACCCTGACCGCCACGGCCGACGCCACCGGCGCCCTCACCGAGACCGACGAGAACAACAACGTCTTCGCGCGCTCCCTCGTCGTCGGACGGGGCGCGGCCGTTCCCTACACCGAGTACGAGGCAGAGGACGGCAGTTACGACGGAACGCTCCTCACCGCCGACCGCAAGCGCACCTTCGGGCACACCAACTTCGCCACCGAGTCCTCCGGCCGCCGTTCCGTGCGGCTCGACGACACCGGCGACCACGTGGAGTTCACCTCCACCGGCGCCGCCAACTCCATCGTGGTGCGCAACTCCGTCCCGGACGCGGCCACGGGCGGCGGGCGCGAGGCGACCCTCAGCCTCTACGCCGACGGGAAGTTCGTCCGCAAGCTGACCCTGTCGTCCAAGCACAGCTGGCTGTACGGCACCACCGACGACCCGGAGGGACTGACCAACACCCCCGGCGGGGACGCACGCCGGCTGTTCGACGAGTCCCACGCGCTGCTGACCCAGAGCTATCCGGCGGGCACGAAGTTCCGCCTCCAGCGGGACGCCGGCGACACCGCCGCCTTCTACGTCGTCGACCTGATCGACCTGGAGCAGGTCGCCCCGCCCGCGGCCAAGCCCGCCGGGTGCGTCTCCATCACCGAGTACGGCGCCGTCCCCAACGACGGCATCGACGACACCGACGCCCTCCAGCGGGCCGTCACCGCCGACCAGAAGGGCGAGATCCCCTGCGTGTGGATCCCCGCCGGTCAGTGGCGCCAGGAGCAGAAGATCCTCACCGACGACCCGCACAACCGCGGCCAGTACAACATGGTGGGCATCCGGGACGTCACCATCCGCGGCGCCGGCATGTGGCACTCCCAGCTGTACACCCTCACCCCGCCGCACCAGGCGGGCGGCATCAACCACCCGCACGAGGGCAACTTCGGCTTCGACATCGACCACAACACCCAGATCTCCGACATCGCCATCTTCGGTTCCGGCACCATCCGCGGGGGCGACGGCGGCGCCGAGGGCGGCGTCGGCCTCAACGGCCGCTTCGGCAAGGGCACCAGGATCAGCAACGTGTGGATCGAGCACGCCAACGTCGGCGTCTGGGCCGGCCGCGACTACAGCAACCTCCCCGAACTCTGGGGCCCTGGCGACGGCCTCGAATTCACCGGCATGCGCATCCGCAACACCTACGCCGACGGCATCAACTTCGCCAACGGCACCCGCAACTCGACCGTGTACAACTCCTCGTTCCGCAACACCGGCGACGACGCCCTCGCGGTGTGGGCGAGCAAGTACGTCAAGGACACCTCGGTCGACGTCGGCCACGACAACCACTTCCGCAACAACACCGTCCAGCTGCCGTGGCGCGCCAACGGCATCGCGATCTACGGCGGTCACGGCAACACCGTGGAGAACAACGTCGTCGCCGACACCATGAACTACCCGGGCATCATGCTGGCCACCGACCACGACCCGCTGCCGTTCTCCGGGCAGACCCTGATCGCGAACAACGGCCTGTACCGTACGGGCGGCGCGTTCTGGAACGAGGACCAGGAGTTCGGCGCGATCACCCTCTTCGCACAGGGTCCGGACATCCCCGGCGTCATCATCCGGGACACCGACATCGTCGACTCCACCTATGACGGCATCCAGTTCAAGACCGGCGGCGGCGCGATGCCGGACGTGAAGGTCAGCAACGTCCGCATCGACAAGTCGGTCAACGGCTGCGGCGTCCTCGCGATGAGCGGGGCCAGGGGCAGCGCCACCCTCACCGACGTCACCATCACCGACTCGGCGGAGAGCGACATCTGCGTCGAGCCGGGCTCGCAGTTCGTCATCCACCGCGGCTGACACCCGTGCGCCGGTCCGCCGGCGCACGGCTCCCCCCTCCCTCCCCGTCGACCTGCGAGGACAGATGAGAATCCCCACCTGGAGATCACGGTGCCTGAGCGCCGTGATCGCGACGAGCCTGCTGGCGCTGGGCGGTCCGCTCGCGACCGCCCGCGCGGCGGGCGGGCCCAACATCGCGCTCGGCGACACCGCGTCGTCGAGCAGCTCCCACGCCGAGTACCGCGCCGCCCACGTCACGGACGGCGACCAGGGCACCTACTGGCAGAGCGCCGGCTCCGGCCTGCCCCAGTGGGTGCAGGCCGACCTCGGCACGACCACCCGTGTGGACGAGGTCGTCCTCAAGCTGCCCGCCCACTGGGAGAGCCGCAACCAGACGCTCTCCGTGCAGGGCAGCACCGACGGCACGAGTTTCACCACGCTGAAGAGTTCCGCGGGTTACGCCTTCACCCCGGGCGCGGGCAACACGGTCACCGTGTCCTTCCCGGCCACGCAGACCCGCTTCGTCCGCGTCGACATCACCGCCAACACCGGCTGGCAGGCGGCCCAGCTCTCCGAACTGGAGGTGTACTCGGCGACCGAGTCCACCGCCGACCTCGCCGCCGGACGTCCCCTGACGGCCAGCAGCCACACCCAGGTGTACACGGCCGCCAACGCGGGCGACGGCAACCGGGCCACCTACTGGGAGAGCGCCAACAACAGCCTGCCCCAGTGGATCCAGACCGACCTCGGCGCCTCCCGCGCCGTCAACCGCGTCGTGCTGAAGCTGCCGCCCGGCTGGGAGAGCCGCACCCAGACGCTGAAGCTCCAGGGCAGCACGAACGGCACCGACTTCACCGACCTGTCCGCCTCCCGGGACCACGCCTTCACCGCGGCGAACGACAACACGGCGACGATGACCCTCGACACCGCCACCACCCGCCACGTGCGTGTACTGTTCACCGCCAACTCGGTGCAGAACGCCGGCCAGTTGTCGGAGCTGGAGGTCTACGGCCCGCAGACCGGCGACACCCGGGCGCCGACGGCCCCGGCGAACCTGGCCCTCACCGAGCCCGCCGCCGACCGGATCCGGCTCACCTGGACCGCGTCGACCGACAACGTCGGCGTCACCGGCTACGACGTCTACGCCAACGGCGAACTGCTGACCGGACTCCCCGGGAACGTCACCACGTACACCGACACCCGGCCCGCGAACGCCACCGTGTCCTACCGCGTGCGCGCCAGGGACGCCGCCGGCAACCAGTCCGCCGACAGCAACACCGTCACCCGCATCGGCGACGCCGGCGACACGCAGGCGCCGACGGCCCCGGCGAACCTGGCCCTCACCGAGCCCGCCGCCGACCGGATCCGGCTCACCTGGACCGCGTCGACCGACAACGTCGGCGTCACCGGCTACGAGATCTACGCCAACAACGTGCTGCGCGACACCGTCGCCGGGAACACCACCACGTACACCGACACCCAGCCGGCCTCCGCCACCGTCACCTACCGCGTCCGCGCCAAGGACGCCGCCGGCAACCGGTCCGCCGACAGCAACGCGGTCACCAGGAACGGCTCCGGCAACACCGGCTCCAACCTCGCCGTCGGCAAGCCGATCGAGGCCTCCTCCACCGTGCACACCTACGCCGCGGCCAACGCCAACGACAACAGCACCGCCACCTACTGGGAGGGCGCCGGCGGCGGCTACCCCCACACCCTCACCGTCAGGCTGGGCGCCAACGCCGACCTCGACCGGCTCGTCCTCAAGCTGAACCCGGACAGCGCCTGGTCCGCCCGCTCCCAGACGATCGAGGTCCTCGGCCGGGAACAGGACGCCACCGCCTTCTTCGGCCTGGTCGCCGCCAAGAGCCACGCCTTCGACCCGGCGACCGGCAACACCGTCACGATCCCGGTCACCGGCCGCGTGGCCGACGTCCGGCTGAGGTTCACCGCCAACACCGGCGCCCCGGCCGGCCAGCTCGCCGAGTTCCAGGTCGTCGGCGTCCCGGCGCCCAACCCCGACCTCGTCGTCACCGGCCTGACCACCACGCCCGCCGCCCCCGTGGAGTCGGACGACATCACCGTCTCGGCCACCGTCCGCAACGACGGCCCGGCCGCCGCGCACGCGCACACGCTCGCGCTGCGCCTGAACGGCACCGAAGCGGCCACCGCACCGGTCGGCGACCTCGCGCCGGGCGCCCAGACCACCGTCACCGCATCCCTGGGCGCGCGCGACGCCGGCTCGTACGAGCTGAGCGCGATCGCCGACAGGACGAACAGGGTCGTCGAACAGAACGAGACCAACAACACCTACACCCGCCCCACCGCCCTGGTCGTCAAGCCGGTCGCCGGCTCGGACCTGGTCGCCGGCCCGGTGACCACCACCCCGTCCAGCCCCGCCGCCGGCGACAGCGTCACCTTCACGGCGCCGGTGCGGAACCAGGGCACCGAGGCCGCCGCGGCAGGCGCCCACGCAGTGACGCTCACCCTCGTCGACGGCAGCGGCGCCACGGTCAGGACCCTGACCGGCACGCACACCGGCGCCCTCGCCGCCGGCGCCACGGCCGAGGTGACCCTCGGCCCCTGGACCGCGGCCAACGGCTCGTACACCGTGCGGACCGTCATCGCCGCCGACGCCAACGAACCGCCGGTCAAGCGGGAGAACAACACCTCCACCCAGCCGCTGTTCGTCGGACGCGGCGCGAACATGCCGTACGACATGTACGAGGCGGAGGACGGCACACCGGGCGGCGGCGCCCAGGTCGTCGGACCGAACCGGACCGTCGGCGACATCGCGGGCGAGGCCTCCGGCCGCAGGGCGGTGACCCTCGACGCGACGGGGGAGTACATCGAGTTCACCACCCGCCGCCCGACGAACACCCTGGTGACCCGCTTCTCGATCCCCGACGCGCCGGGCGGCGGAGGCATCGACTCCACGATCAACGTCTACGTCGACGGGGTCCTCGAGAAGGCGATGCCGCTGACGTCCAAGTACGCCTGGCTGTACGGCGCCGAGACCTCGCCCGGCAACTCGCCGGCGGCGGGCGCCCCGCGGCACATCTACGACGAGGCGCACCTCCTGCTCGGCGAGACCGTCCCGGCGGGCGCGCGGATCCGGCTGCAGAAGGACGCCGCGAACACCACCACGTACGCCATCGACTTCGTGAACCTGGAGCAGGTCGCCCCCGCGGCGAACCCGGACCCGGCGACGTACGCCGTGCCGGCCGGCACCACCCACCAGGACGTGCAGAACGCGCTCGACAGGGTCCGCATGGACACCACCGGCAAGCTCGCCGGGGTCTACCTGCCGCCCGGCGACTACCAGACCGCCGGCAAGTTCCAGGTGTACGGCAAGGCGGTGAAGGTGGTCGGCGCCGGCCCCTGGTACACGAGGTTCCGTGCGCCGGGCGCCCAGGAGAACACCGACATCGGCTTCCGCGCGGAGGCGACGGCCAAGGGCTCACTCTTCAAGGGCTTCGCCTACTTCGGCAACTACACCTCGCGCATCGACGGGCCCGGCAAGGTGTTCGACTTCGCCAACGTCTCCGACATCGTCATCGAGGACATCTGGAACGAGCACATGGTCTGCCTCTACTGGGGCGCCAACACGGACCGGATCACGATCAGGAACTCCCGCATCCGCAACATGTTCGCCGACGGCGTCAACATGACCAACGGCTCCACCGACAACCTGGTCAGCAACAACGACGCCCGCGCCACCGGCGACGACAGCTTCGCGCTGTTCTCGGCGATCGACGCGGGCGGCGCCGACATGAAGAACAACGTCTACGAGAACCTGACCAGCACCCTCACCTGGCGCGCCGCCGGCCTGGCCGTCTACGGCGGCTACGACAACACCTTCCGCAACATCCGTATCGCGGACACCCTCGTCTATTCCGGCATCACGATCTCGTCGCTCGACTTCGGCTACCCGATGAACGGCTTCGGCGCCGGGCCCACGACCGTCGAGAACGTGTCGATCGTGCGGGCGGGCGGCCACTTCTGGGGCAACCAGACCTTCCCCGGCATCTGGCTCTTCTCCGCCTCGAAGGTCTTCCAGGGCATCCGTGTCAACCACGTCGACATCGTCGACCCCACCTACAGCGGCATCATGTTCCAGACCAAGTACAGCGGGAGCACGCCGGAGAACCCCGTCAAGGACACCGTCTTCACCGACATCTCCATCACCGGGGCCCGCAGGAGCGGCGACGCCTGGAACGCGAAGTCCGGCATCGGCGTCTGGGCCAACGAGATGCCCGAGCCGGGCCAGGGTCCCGCCGTCGGCGAGGCCACCTTCAACTGCCTTCGCATGAACGGCAACGCGGAGGACGTCCGGAACACCACCAGCACCTTCAAGCTCCACATCAACCCCTGCTGAGCCGGGGCTCCGGCCCCTCGCGGGAGTGGGACCGGCGCCCGCCGCGATCCGCGGCGGGCGCCGGTCCCTTGTCGCCTTCCAGGGCTCAGCGCGCTCTGTGCACGTCGCCCAGGGTCGAGGCGGAGACCGCGTCGCCGTGCGGGAGGTCGCCCGGCGGAATGCCCGGATGGTGGCCGGCGGACCGGGAGACGGGCGCGGTGCCGGCGGGCACGGCGCCGACTTCGAGGGTGAGGCGGGAGACGATGCGGTAGCGGTCCCCGCGGTAGAGCGAGTGGACGTACTCCACCGGGCGTCCGCCGGTGTCGGTGGTCAGGCGCTCGAAGAGCAGGGCGGGGGAGAGCTCCGGCACGTCCAGGACGGCCGCCTCCTCACGGGTCACCACGGTCGGTTCGATCGACTGCGTCGCCTCGCTCACGTGCACGCCGTGGTGCGTGCGCAGATGCTCGTACAGGTCCCCCTGTTCCAGTTCCGCCGCGGTGAGACCGGGGACCAGGCCGGCGGGGATGTGCAGGTGCTCCACGGCCATCGGGGCGCCGTCGACCAGACGCAGCCGGGCCACGTAGACGATGTCCGCGGCGGGAGACAGACGCAGCCTGCGGCCCACCCGGGCGCCCGCCGGCAGGACGGCGAACTCCAGCAGCCGGCTCGACCAGACCCCCGACGCCGGGGGCACCCCGAGCGAGTGGTGGCCCGCCACCAGTTCCTGGGTGATCTTCTCCGGCGCGACGAAGACGCCCCGGCCGTGCGCGCGGACGAGGACACCGGAGGTGACCAGTTCGTCCACGGCCGACCGCAAGGTGGGGCGGGACACCCCGAGCCGCGCGCACAGGGTCCGCTCGGAGGGGAGGGCGTCCCCCGGCCGGCGTGCCTCCACCATCTCCAGGACGGCGTCACGGACCCGCTCGCGTTTGAGCACGCTTGCCCTCATCTCCCCTCCGCCGACCCCTGCCGCCGCGACGACAGGACGGACTGGTCAATACCAGTTAAACGCCGATCGCTCATCGGCGGAAGCGTTTCTGCTCCTTCGGCTCGAGGCAAATGCCGTTGTTTCAAGGGGGGTTGACGACCCGATTGGTCTATGCCACTTTCTTCCCTCATCGACAGGTCACCTGTCCAGTGGACAACCGGTCGGCCGGACCGACTCCGCCCCCACCCCCCACGCACGCCCCCACCGGGCCTGGACATCACGGAGGACACCACTGTGACCAGCAACGACACCCGACCCTCCCGACGCCGCACCCGCCTGCGCGCCGCCGTCGCCACGGCCGCCGCGACCGTCCTGGGCGCCGCCGCTCTCGCCGCCCTGCCGGGCACCGCCGCCGCAGCGGGCGGACTGTCGGTGCAGTACCGCACCAGCGCCCCCGGCGCCACCGCCGACCAGAGCGAACCCTGGTTCAAGGTGCGCAACACCGCCGACACCGCCCTGCCGCTGAGCGAGGTCAGGCTCCGCTACTACTTCAAGGCCGACTCGCCCGGCGCGGTCTACCGCTTCGCCTGCTCCTGGGCGGCCAAGGGCTGCGCCAACATCACCGGCGTCTTCGGCACCCTCGCCAACCCGACCGACACCGCCGACCGCTACCTGGAGATCGGCTTCACCTCCGGCGCGGGCTCCCTCGCGCCGGGCGCCGACACCGGCGACATGCAGCTGCGCTTCCACCAGTCCACCTGGCAGCCGCTGCGGCAGAGCGACGACTACTCCTTCAACGCCGCCCAGACCGCCTACGGCGACTGGACCAAGGTCACCGCCACCCGCGCCGGCCAGCAGGTCTGGGGCGTCGCACCGGCCGGCGGCGGCCCCACCGACCCGCCGCCCACCACGCCCCCGCCCGGCGGCTCCGGCACCCTGTGGGACGACTTCAGCTACACCTCGCACACCGACCCGAGGATCTCCGCCAACGGCTGGAGCGTCCGCTCCAACTCCGGCGGCCCCGGCGTCCCCGGCGCCATCTGGGACCCGTCCAACGTGACCTTCTCCACCAGCAACGGCAACACCGTCATGCGGATGGAGACCTCTACGGCCGGCACCCCCGCCACCACCGAGCAGACCGAGATCCTCACCAAGGCGACCAAGTTCCGCAACGGCACCTATGCCGCCCGCGTCAGGTTCAGCGACGCCCCCCAGTACGGCCCGGACGGCGACCGCCTCGTCCAGACCTTCTTCACCATCAACGACCTCAAGGCCCCGATGGCCGACGACTACGCCGAGTACGACTTCGAGTACCTCCCCAACGGCGGCTGGGGCGAGCCCGCGAACATCCTCTACACGACCTCCTGGGAAACCTACAACCCCGACCCGTGGCAGGCGGTCAACCAGCACACCGAGAGCCGCCAGAGCTACGCGGGCTGGCACGACCTGGTGCTCACCATCGACGGCAGCTCCATCAAGTACTACGTCGACGGCCGGCACTTCGGCACGCACGACGCCGCCTACCTGCCCGAGCGGCCCATGTCGATCAACTTCAACCAGTGGCTGATCGACCTCCAGGGCCAGACGTCGACCACGCCGAGGGCGTACGAGGAGCAGGTCGACTACGTCCTCCACGTCAAGGACCAGGTCCTCACTCCCGCCCAGGTCCAGGCGAAGGTCGACGCCTACCGCTCGGCCGGCACCGCCTTCGAGGACACGGTGCCCGCGGGCTGACAGGGCGCAGGTCCGCGCGACACGCGGGCGGAACCGTCCGGTGGCGGGATGTACGGGCCCCGCCGCCGGAGGGCTCCGCCCGTCCGTCTTCCCCCGCCCCGTCCCCGCCGCCCCCTCCCCGACACGCCCTCTCGCCGTCTCCGTCCTGCCCTTCTGCCGTCCCCGTCCCGTCCGTTGACAGATCATCACGTCACTTCCATCATGGGAGCGCTCCCACCGGCGGGATCATGCCGCCGCTCGCTCGTGCACCACACGTCGCACCGCACCGCAGCCACGCACCGTTCCCCGTGCCGCCTGCTCCTAGGGAGGACCCCCGCATGCCCCACCCCCACAGATCCGGCCGGCCGGCCGGCACCGGTCTGCGCCGCCTCGTGCGGACCGCCGCCGCCCTGGCCGCCGGTCTCGCCCTGCTGTCCCCGCCGGGCGCGGCCGGCGTCGCCTCGGCGGCGTCGCAGGAGGAGCCCGCCGCGGACGTCGCGGTCCGGATCAACACCCAGGCCGCGCTGGGCCGCATGACCGACGTCGCGCGCGGTGTCAACGCCGCCATCTGGGACTCGCACATGAACGACCCGGAGGTCGCCGACCTGATGAAGGCGGCCGACGTCGGGGCGATGCGCTACCCCGGCGGCTCCTACGCGGACATCTACCACTGGGAGACCCATACGGCGCCCGGCGGATACGTCGCCCCCGGCACCGGCTTCGACGCCTTCATGGGCACCGTCCGCGCCACCGGCGCCCAGCCCATCCTGATCGCCAACTACGGTTCGGGCACGCCCGAGGAGGCGGCCGGCTGGGTCCGGTACGCCAACGTCACCAAGGACTACGACGCCAAGTACTGGGAGATCGGCAACGAGATCTACGGCAACGGCCACTACGGCAGCGGCTGGGAGCACGACGAGCACCCCGACAAGAGCCCCAAGGAGTACGCCCGTCAGGTCCGCGCCTACGCCGAGGCCATGAAGGCCGTCGACCCGACCATCAAGATCGGCGCGGTGCTCACCACCCCGGGCCACTGGCCGGACGGCGTGGTCGGCGCGGGCGATCCGGGCGACTGGAACCACACCGTGCTCTCCCAGGTCACCGACGTCATCGACTTCGTGAGCGTGCACTGGTACGCGGGCGGCGCCGACACCACCGCCGAGGCCGCCATGAACCGGCTCACCAGGCTCCCCGGCGAACTGCGCGAGGTCCGCAACCAGTTGGACCGGTACGCCGGCGCCGACTCGCCGCGCATCGGCATCGCCCTCACCGAGATCAACACCAACACCGGCGGCGCCATGCTCACCGCGCGCCCCAACGGCCTGTTCGCCGCCGACGCGTTCATGACGGCGCTGGAGAACGGCGTCTTCACGGTCGAGTGGTGGGACACCCACAACGGACCGGGCCGCATCACCACCGTCGACGGCGAGACCGACTACGGCGACATGGGCATGCTCTCCAGCGGCGGCTGCACCGGTGACGTGTGCGAACCGGCGCCCAACACGCCGTTCCACCCGTACTACGGCATGAAGATGACCAGCGAACTCGGCGGTGCGGGTGACACGTTGGTCGCCGCCGCGTCCTCCGCGCAGGACGTCTCCGCGCACGCCGTGCACCGCCGCGACGGCAGGCTCAGCGTGCTGCTGATCAACAAGGACCAGGACGCCGCACGGACCGTGGACCTGGACTACGCGGGCTTCACCCCGTCCGCCGCCGCACCCGAGGTCAGCCGCTACGCGCGCGGCGACAGCGACATCACCGACGTCGCCGCCGGCCCCGCCGCCGCCTCCCAGGTCACCGTGCCGCCGTACGGGATGCTCGCCGTCACCCTCACTCCCAAGGCCGGCACCGGGCCCGCCGCCTCCGCGGCAGGCACCCCGGGAACCCCGCGCCTGGAGTCGGTGACCGACACCACCGCCCGCCTGTCGTGGCAGGGCGCGCCCGGCGCGGCCCGCTACCTGGTCCAGGCACGCGACGGCGCCCACACCCGGCTGATCGGCGAGGCCACCGGCACGTCCGTCACCCTGCGGAACCTGCCCCCGGGCAGCTCCCACACGGTCAACGTGCTCGCGGCCGACGCCTCCGGCCGCCTGTCCGCCCCGTCCGATCCGCTCACCTTCACCACCGGCACCCCCGGGGAGGCATCCTGCGCGGTGACGTACCACCGTGACACGAGCTGGGGCAACGGCTTCGTGGCCACGGTCACCGTGCGGAACCTCTCCGACACCCCGATCACCGGCTGGACCGTGGACTGGGACTGGCCGACCGACCGCCAGTCGGTGTCCAACGGCTGGAACGCCACGTTCCAGCAGACCGGCCGGCACGTCCGGGTGACGGCGCCCGACGGCGCCGGAGCGCTCGCCGCGGGCGGCACGTCGTCGGCCTCCTTCGGGTTCGTCGGCGCCAACGACGGGCCCAACCCCGATCCGACGGTCTTCCGCCTGAACGGCGCCGTCTGCTCGGCCGGCTGACACCCGCTCCGCCCGGGAGCGGTGGCAGGACCACCTGCTCCCGGGCGAACCGGCCGGCCCGGTCCGACTGCGGATTGCCGGTGCGGACGCCCGCCCCGGGAGCCCGCCGAGGACCGCCGGGGCTCGTGTCTCCTGCGAGACGTATCCGGAGCGGGCCCTCTCCAGGGCCGGGGTAGACCAGGGGAAGGGATCAGCTCCAGCCGAACCGGCGGTCCACCACCGCCGCGAACTCCTCCGGGGTGAGGACGGCGTCCCCGTTCTGGTCGGCGGCGTCGAAGAGGGCGGAGGACGCCTCGGCGTCCTGGACGCCCCAGAACGGCAGGACGCCCGAAGCGGCCAGGGAAGGGCCCTTCGTGCGCAGGGCTACGATCACCTCTTCCCTGGTCAGCGTGCCGTTGTGGTCAAGGTCGAGGGCCTCGAACAGCTTGCGGGCCTTGTCGCTCATACCTCGTCCTCGTCGTTCGGCGGCAGCGGGCCGGTCCGTCCCGCTCATGGGGAGAACGCCTCGTGCGGCGGTCCGGTTCCGTCTGGCTCCGGGCTGGGGGGCGACGCGTACGAAGCCGGGTGTCCGTCCGACGCGGCGGTGGGGCTCAGGCGTGCTGCTACGCGGCCTCGCGCAGGTCGAGCAGTTGCCGCGTGTGCCCGGGTACGTGGTTTTCGGCCAGACCGTCGATGAGCCCCGCCAGCGGCACCGGCTGGTCCAGCACCACGGCGTCGTGGGACAGCAGGAGCGTCGGCACCGGGACCGAGGCGTCCTCCTCGCCGAGGCGGTCCGCGATGTCGCACAGGACGCCCGCCTGGGCGCGGACGTGCACGACGAGGTCGGCGCGCCCCGTGTGCCCGGCGACGATGCGGCGCAGGTTCCAGGTGTCGAGGCAGACGCGGTTGTCGAAGGAGGGCCGTCTGCCGGCGACCATGTCGAGGGCGACCGCCGTGACCGAGGCGTCGACGCTGAGGAGGTGAGCCAGGATCAGGTCGGCGTTCCATCCTCCGTCGTCGGGCTCGCCGAGACCGGGCAGGGCCGCCGTGTCGAGCAGGGCCTCGTAGGCGTCCCGCAGTGCTGTCGTGTCCATGGCTGTGCCTCTCTCAGTCGTGGTCCGGCGGATCCGGGTCCCCCTCCGCCGCCTCGGCGACCCGTTTGACGTGCGCCAGCCGGCGGTCCCACTCGGACGCGAGCGAGGCCATCCAACGGGCCGTCGCGTCCAGGGCCGCGGGGCGCACGGCGTACCGCACCTCGCGGCCGGCCCGGCTCGCCGACACCAGTCCGGCGGCGTCCAGGACGGCCAGGTGCTTGACCACGGCCTGCCGCGAGACGGGGAGTCGCCCGGCGAGCGTCGTGGCGGTGGCCTCGCCCCGCGCGGCGAGCAGATCGAGCAGCCGGCGCCGCGTCGGGTCGGCCAGCGCGCCCAGGACGCCGTCGACGGTCTCGGCTGCCCCGTCGGCGCCGGGGCGTTCCTCCGTCATATGGCTCCCTCGCGCTCGGTCCGGCCCTCGCCCACAGCGGAACTCCTCCGTCGCCGTCGTTCGATGCAACCCAAGAGTTGCACAGGTCAGAGCCTAGTGCAACCGAACGGTTGCGTAACTGTCGTGGCGCGTTCTGTTTGTCGGGGGACCGTCACGAGCAGCCTCTTGCTGCGATTAATATGCAACAACAGTTGATCAGCAATAAAGGGTGTGAGGTTCATGACGACCCGACGGATACGAGGCGCCGCCGTCGTGGCGGCGCTGGCGGGCGGCATCGCCGGCTGTTCGGCCCCCGGCGGCGGCACGGGCGGTGAGGAGGCCGGCGCGTCCGTCGTGATCGGGGTCGCCTCCGAGCCGGACACGCTCAGCCCGCTCCTCGGCTACGGCAAGGACGGCAACTCCAAGATCTTCGACGGGCTGCTCACCCGCGACGCCGACCTGAACCTCAAGCCGGCCCTGGCGGCCTCGCTGCCCGAGGTCGGCGACGACGGCCGTACGTACACGTACACCCTGCGCGACGGTGTGAAGTTCAGCGACGGCGAGCCGCTCACCTCCGCCGACGTCGTCTTCACGTACCGCACCATCCTCGACGACCGGACGAACAACACCGCCAAGAGCGAACTGGACGCCGTCGAGGAGGTGCGGGCGGCAGGCGACGACAAGGTCGTCTTCACCCTCAAGTACCCCTACGCGCCCTTCGCCGCGCGCACGGTGCTGCCGATCGTCCCCGAGCACATCGCCGGCGGACAGAACCCCAACACCGGCTCCTTCAACACCAGGCCGGTCGGCACCGGCCCCTACGTCCTGACCGGCTGGAGCAGGGGCGAGAAGCTCACCTTCAAGGCCAACCCGCACTACTGGGGCGGCAAGCCCGAGGTCGAGAAGTTCACCATGGCGATCGTCGAGGACGACGACGTACGCGCCACCCGGCTGCGCTCCGGCGACCTCGACGGCGCCGTCCTCCCGCCCAACCTCGCCGCCACGTTCAGGAACGACGACGGGAGGCGGACCCACGTCGCCGAGTCCTACGACTACCGCACCGTCACCCTCCCCACCGCGAACGCGGTCACCGGCGACCGCGCCGTCCGGCAGGCCCTCGACGCCGCCGTGGACCGCGAGGCCATGGTCGACAAGATCCTCGACGGCGCGGGCCGCCCGGCGTACGGGCCGCTGCCCGGCGACGACCCCTGGTACGCCCGGGGAATCGAGCGCGCCCAGGACCTGGACCGGGCCCGGAAGATCCTCGACGAGGCGGGCTGGAAGCCGGGCGGCGACGGCGTCCGCGTCAAGGACGGCCGCAGGGCCGCCTTCACCCTGCTCTACCCCTCGGGCGACAAGGTCCGCCAGGACCACGCCCTCGCCTACGCCTCCGACGCCAAGAAGGCCGGCATCGAGGTCGAGGTCGAGAGCGCCACCTGGGAGGTCATCGAGCCGCGGATGAAGGACGACGCCGTCCTCGCGGGCTTCGGCAGCACCGGCGACCCGGACTTCGGCCTCTACACCATGCTGCACTCCTCCCTCGCCGGGGACGGCTTCAACAACATGGGCCGCTACGCCAACCCGGCCGTGGACAAGGCGCTCGACACCGGCCGCCGCAGCCAGGACCCGGCCGTGCGCGAGGCCGCCTACGACACGGTCCAGCGCGAACTGGTGAAGAACCCCGGCTACACCTTCCTCACCCACATCGACCACGTCTACGTGCTCGCCGACCGCTGGGACGGCCTGACCACCCAACTCGAGCCGCACGAGCACGGCTTCGCCAGCGGCCCGTGGTGGAACATCGAGGACTGGCGGCCGAAGAAGTGACCTCACCGCCCTGGGGAGCGATGGCGCGTCTGGCGGGACGGCGGACCCTGTTCGCCGCCCCCGTCCTCCTCGTCGTCACCTTCGGCGTGTTCGCCATCGCCGCCGCCTCCCCGTTCGACCCCGTCAAGGCCTACGCAGGCACCGCCGCGCTCGGCGCCGACCAGGAGACGCTGGACCGGCTGCGGGCCAACCTCGGCGTGGACGAGCCCTTCGCCGTGCGCTGGTGGGAGTGGCTGACCTCCGCCGTCACCGGCGACCTCGGCCAGTCCGGCGTCATGCGGCAGCCGGTGGCGCAGGTCATCGGTGAACGCCTGGTGTGGTCCACGCTGCTGTGCGCGGTCGCGTTCGCCGCCGCGGTGCTCGTCGGCACGCTGCTGGGCGTGCTCGCCGCCCGCCGCCCCGGCTCGTGGCTCGACCGCGCCGTCACCTCGCTCGCCTACACCCTGGAGGCCGCACCGGTCTTCTGGACCGCCCTGCTCGCCGTCTGGCTGTTCGCCCTCCAACTCGACGTGCTCCCCGCCGGGGGACTGACGGACACCGCGAGCGAACGGGTCACCGCGGGACAGGTCGCGCACCACCTCGTGCTGCCCGCCGGCGTCCTCGCGCTGTCCCAACTGCCCTGGTTCACCCTGTACGTCCGCCAGGGGGTGGGCGACGCGCTCGCGGAGGACCCGGTCCGCGGCGCCCGCGCCCGCGGGCTGAGCGAACGCACCGTCCTGCTCGGTCACGCCCTGCGCTCCGGACTGCTGCCCGTCCTCACCCTGATCGGCTCCCGCGTCCCCGAACTCATCACCGGCGCCCTGCTGGTGGAGAGCGTCTTCAGCTGGCCCGGCATCGCCGCGGCCACCGTCGAGGCGGCCACCGCCGTCGACTTCCCGCTGCTGGCCGCCCTCACCGCCCTCGCCACCGTCGCCGTCCTCGCCGGCAACCTGCTGGCGGACCTCCTGTACGGCCTGATCGACCCGAGAGTGAAGCTCAGTGAAATGTGACTCCCATGGCTGAGGCCGCGGCCGAGACCACGTGGCGTTCGCGCGTCCCCGACCGCCGCTTCGCGCACACCGTCCGGGCGCGCACGTCCGCCGCGCTGGTGGCCGTGACCGTCCTCGCCGTGCTGCTCGTGCCCCCGCTGGTCCAGCTCGACCAGCAGGCGGTCGACCTCGCCGCGAAACTCCGGCCACCCAGCTGGGCGCATCCCTTCGGCACCGACGACGTCGGCCGGGACCTGCTGCTGCGCTGCGTCTACGGCCTGCGCGTCTCGCTGCTGGTCGGGGTGGCGGCGGCCCTGACGGCGACCGTGATCGGCACCGCCGTCGGAGCCACCGCGGGCGCCTTCGGCGGCTGGGTCGACCGTGCCGTCATGCGGCTGGTCGACACCTTCTCGTCCGTGCCGCATCTGCTGCTCGGCATCTTCATCGTCGCCATGTTCCGGCCCGGCGTCTGGCCGGTGGTGGTCTCGGTCGCCCTCACCCACTGGCTGTCGACCGCCCGCATCGTGCGCGCCGAGGTCCTCTCCCTGCGCCGGCGCCCCTACATCGACGCGGCCGTGTCCGGCGGCGCCTCCCGGTGGCGGGTGGCGGTACGGCATCTGCTGCCCGGCGTGCTGCCGCAGGCCGCGCTGGCCGCCGTACTGATGATCCCGCACGCCATGTGGCACGAGTCGGCCCTGTCGTTCCTCGGGCTCGGGCTGCCCACCCACACCGCGAGCCTCGGCACCCTGATCCAGAACGCGCGCGGCTCGCTGCTGGCCGGGCAGTGGTGGCCGACCCTCTTCCCCGGGCTGTTCCTCATCGTGCCGACCCTCGCCGTCGCCGGTCTCGCAGGGGCCTGGCGGGAGCGGATCAACCCCCGCCGCCGATCGGAGCTGATGCTGTGACCGAGCCAGAGACCGTCCTGTCGGTCACCGGTCTGTCCGTGCGCTTCCTCATGCCGGGCGGGCGCCGCGTCGCCGCCGTCACCGACGCGCACTTCGACGTGGCGGCCGGGGAATGCCTGGCGCTGATCGGCGAGAGCGGCTGCGGCAAGTCCGTGCTCGCCTCCGCCCTGCTCGGCCTGCTGCCCGGCAACGCCCGCACCGCCGGCGAGGCGCGCCTCGGCGACCTCGACCTGCTCGCCGCGGACGAGCGGACCCTCGCCCGCACGGTACGGGGCCGGCGCATCGGCCTCGTACCGCAGAGCCCGGCCGCGCACCTGACCCCGGTGCGCACCATCCGCTCCCAGCTGGAGGAGACGGTCGCCGAACTCACCGGCGCCCGCGGCCGCGCCGAGATCCGCGCCGCGGCCCGGGCCGCCGCCGAACGCGCCGCGTTCCCCGCCGATCACCTCGACCGCCATCCGCACGAACTCTCCGGCGGCCTCGCCCAGCGCGCCGCCACCGCCCTCGCCCTCGTCGGCGGCGCGCCCCTGCTGCTCGCCGACGAACCGACGACCGGACTCGACCGCGACCTCGTCGAGCGCACGGTCGACGAACTGCGGCGGCACGTCGACGGTCCGGACGCGACGGGCCGCGGACGGGCCCTGCTGATGATCACCCACGATCTGGCCGCCGCGGAGCGCATCGCCGACCGGGTCGCGGTGATGTACGCGGGCCGCATCGTCGAACTCGCCGACGCCACCGCCTTCTTCGGCGCCCCGGGACCCCGCCACCCCTACAGCCGCGGCCTGCTGAGGGCCCTGCCCGACCGCGACTTCACCCCCATCCCCGGCATGCCGCCCGAGCTGGGCGATCTCCCGGGCGGCTGCGCCTTCGCCGCCCGCTGCGCACGGGCCACCGACGCCTGCGCCGCCCTGCCGCCGACGGTGGACGGGGTCGCCTGCCACCACCCGTACGTGCCGGAGGACGTCCGTGCTTGAACTGCGCGCCATCACCGCCGGATACGACCGGCGCGCCCCCGTGTTCCGGGACGTCTCCCTGACCGTCGCCCCCGGCGAGGCCGTCGGCCTGCTCGGCCCCAGCGGCTGCGGCAAGTCCACCCTCGCCCGCGTCGCGGCCCTGCTGCACCGCCCCGACTCCGGCACCGTCGTCCTCGACGGCGTCCCGGTGCGGCGCTGGCGCCATCGCGCCCCGCGCGAGCAGCGGACCGCCTTCGGCGTCGTCTTCCAGCAGCCCCGGCTCTCCGCCGACCCCCGGCTGCCGCTCGCCGACCTGATCGCCGAACCGCTGCGCGCCACGGGCCGCCGCGCCGAGGCCGCCGCACGGGTCGCCGAACTCGCCACCGCCGTCGGCCTGACCGGCGACCTGCTGCACCGACGCCCCCACGAGGTCAGCGACGGCCAGCTGCAGCGCGCCTGCCTCGCCCGCGCCCTGGCCCTGCGCCCGCGCTGGCTGATCTGCGACGAGATGACCGCGATGCTGGACGCCTCGACGACCGCGGCACTGGTCGCGGCCGTCGAGGACTACCGCGCCACCACGGGCGCGGGCCTGCTCGCCGTCGGCCACGACCGCACCCTCCTGCACCGCTGGTGCGACCGCACGGTCCACTGGGAGGGCTGACCTCGGGCGCCCACCGCGTTCGCCGTTCGTGCCAGTGCTCCGCTCCCCGCCGGTGGGCACCGGCGGGGAGCGGAGGCGACCGGGGCGCCGGTCAGGTGGTCGTGGGCGGGTTCCACAGGTCGCACTTGTGGTGCTGCGGGAAGGCCGTTCCGGAGGTGATCGCCTCGGGGGCGAGGGTCTGCACGTTCGGGTGGAGGCTCCAGCGCGGCGCGTCGGCGGCGTAGGGGACGCCGGTCTTCGCGAAGTTGGTCCAGTAGCCGAGCATCCGGTCGGCGAGGGCGTTCTGTTCGGGGGTGCCCGAGACGCCGCCGAAGACGTACCGGATCTCGGAGCCGTGCGGGGCGCCGAGCGGGAAGCTCACGGGCAGGCCGAGGTAGTCCATGGCGTGCCGGTCGGCGAACTCGTACTGGTACGAGCGGACGTGCCGGGCCGCCAGGCGGGCCGTGCGGGACTGGAGGCACGCGAACTGGGAGTCCGTGAAGATCGCGCCCAGGGCCTCGGCGGGCGTGCCGTACTCCGAGAGGGGGTAGCGGGCGAGGATCGCGTCCGTCCGGTCGCCGTAGACCGCGCGGACGGCCGACGGATAGGCGGCGGCGGTGAGTTGGCGGCCCGCCAGGTCGTACGTGGTCGCCACGGTGAGCCTGCCCTCGTCGGCGGTGGTTCCCTGCAGGAGGGGTACGCGGTGGAACCGTCCGCTCTCCAGCGCCTCCGGCACCTGCAGCGGCAGGACCAGGCCGTCGACGTTGGGCGTCCAGCGGGCGGTCGGGCTCGACGCGGCGGCGAGCAGGTCCGCGGCGGGCCTGGCGCGCAGGCAGGCGACGTCCGCGCAGCCCAGCGAGTCCGCCCAGGCCGTTCCGGAGCGCTGCTGGGACTCCTGCGTCGGCAGGGGGAAGCCGCAGCCGGACTGGGCGACGGCCCGGTCGAACAGCCCGGCCGTGCGCGGCGAGACCAGGTTCTGGCAGACGCTGCCGCCGCCCGCCGACTCGCCGAAGATGGTGACGTTGCCGGGGTCCCCGCCGAACGCCGCGATGTTCTCCCGCACCCAGCGCAGGGCCGCCTGCTGGTCGAGCAGGCCGTAGTTGCCGGACAGGCCCAGCGGCGACTCCGCGGCCAGGCCCGGGTGGGCGAGGTAACCGAACGCGCCCAGGCGGTAGTTGAAGTTCACGACGACCACGTCGCCGCGTGCGGCCAGCTTGCCGCCGTCGTAGAAGGCGCCGGAGCCGACGGTGAAGCCGCCGCCGTGGATCCACACCATCACCGGGCGCTTGTGCGCCGACGGCCGGGTGGGCGTGTAGACGTTCAGGTAGAGGCAGTCCTCACTGGGCGTGCCGGGTCCCGCGAGGTCGCCCCAGGGGGTGGATCCGCCGCGCTGCATACAGGGGTCGCCCGGCGCGGTGGCGTCCCGGACGCCGGACCAGCGCTCGGGCGCGGCCGGCGGCTTCCAGCGCCGCTGGCCGACCGGCGGGGCGGCGTACGGGATGCCGAGGTAGGACGTCGCGGTCTCGGCGGCCGTGCCCCGCACCTGCCCGTAGCGGGTGGTGACGGTCGGGCCCTCGGCAGCCGCGGCGGGCGTGAGGGACATCCCCGCGGCCGAGAGCAGCAGGCCGGCCAGTAACGCTCCTGTTCGACGCGTCCACGACATATTGCGGGCGGGTGGACCGGACATCGGCACCTCCATGCGGATGAGCGGCGGTTACGGTCCCCGAAGTCTCCTGACCCGCCCGGCGCCCGGGACCGCGTGAATCACCAGTCCCGTCGGAGGGGGCGAGAGGCCGGCAGCATCCCCGACCGGCGTGCGCACCCGCCGTCACGCGGAGCCGCCGTCGTGTGCGGGGAGAGGCGATCACCCGCGCTCCCTCGTCGCGCGGACTCCCGCCGGACGTCCTATCATCGAGAGGTGAATGTTGAACGGGGAACCTTCCCCGGCGGGGAGGCCGTACGGTGAGCAACACCGAGGCACGTCCCGCCGAGTTGACCTGCGGGACCGAAGCCGAGGGGACGCCGGGCCGGCCCGTGGAGGTGCTCACCCCCAGGGACGTGCCCCTGGGCGGACCCCGCGCCATGCGGGTGCGCCGCACGCTGCCCCAGCGGGCCCGGACGCTCATCGGCGCCTGGTGCTTCGCCGACCACTACGGACCCGACGACGTCTCCGCGAGCGGCGGCATGGACGTCGCCCCGCACCCGCACACCGGGCTGCAGACCGTGAGCTGGCTGTTCAGCGGGGAGATCGAGCACCGCGACTCCCTCGGCAGCCACGCCCACGTCCGGCCCGGCGAGCTCAACCTGATGACCGGCGGCCACGGCATCTGCCACTCCGAGGTCTCCACGCCCGCCACCACCGTCCTGCACGGAGTGCAGCTGTGGGTGGCGCTGCCCGCCGAACACCGTGACGCGGCACGGGACTTCCAGCATTACGAGCCCGCGCCCGTGACCTTGCCCGGCGGCGCCGTCCGCGTCTTCCTCGGCGAACTGGCCGGCGACGCCTCCCCCGTGCGCACCTTCACCCCGCTGCTCGGCGCCGAGATCACCCTCGACCCGGGTGCGACCGTCGCCCTCGACGTCGACCCGGCCTTCGAACACGGCGTCCTCGTCGACGCCGGCGACCTCCGCATGGACGGGACGCCGCTGCGCCCCGCCGAACTGGGCTACGCCGCCCCCGGCCGCACCACGCTCACCCTGGCCAACGAGGCAGCCGAGCCGGCCCGGCTGGTCCTGCTGGGCGGCCCGCCCTTCGGTGAGGAGATCGTCATGTGGTGGAACTTCATCGGGCGCAGCCACCAGGACATCGTGGAGGCCCGGCAGGCATGGGAGGCCGAGTCGGACCGCTTCGGCCGCGTCGAGGGCTACCCCGGAGACCGGCTCCCGGCGCCCGCCCTGCCCAACGCCACGATCAGGCCGCGCAGGAACCCGGCGCCGTAGGGCATTGTGGGCACATGCGCATGGACCCGGACCTCGCCGTGCTGGTCGGGCTCCAGGCGTCCGGGAAGTCGACCTTCTACGCGCAGCGGCTGTCCGGCCGATACGCGCTGGTGAGCAAGGACCTCTTCCCGCGGAGCGCGCGGAACAAGCAGAGCCGGCAGATGCGGCTGGTGGCCGAGCACCTGGCCGCCGGGCGCTCGGTGGCCGTCGACAACACCAACCCCTCGCCGAAGGAGTGGGGCCCGCTGGTCGAGGCGGCCCACGCCCACGGCGCCACCGCGACGGCGTACTGGTTCCCGCCCGACGCGGCCGGCTCGCTGCGCCGCAACGCCGCCCGCGAGGGCCGGGAGCGGGTCCCGGACGTCGGCGTCCTCGCCACGCTCCGGCAGTTGTGCGAGCCCTCACGGGCGGACGGCTTCGACGCCGTGCACGAGGTCCGCTTCGACGGCCGCGGCGGCTTCGAGGTGACGGGCCGAGCCCTTGCATGGCGCCGGGCCACGGGGTTACCCGAAAGGCATGACGAAACCAGACAAAAAGCCTGAATCCGAGAACCGTGCCTCCGAGACCCCTACCTCCGAGACCCCTGCCACCGAGATCCGTGCCTCCAAGATCCCTGCGTCCGAGATCCGCGAGTCCGAGGAGGAACGCGCCGACGCCCGGCCGTTCAGCTATCCGTACCCGGAACGTCGCTCGAACGTCCGCGCGGTCCGGCACATGAGCCGCGAGGAGGCCGACGCCGACAGCGTGCCGGGCGTACCCGGCGGCTACGGAACCAGCGGCGGCGGGCAGCCGAGCCGTACCGGCAGCGGCGGCGACGAAGCCGACCCCGACCGGCACTGAACGCCCCGCCGCCCCTCAGCCGTCGGGTTGTTCACCCGCTTCGCGCGCGGTGAGCAGACCCTTCTCGGCGACCGCGGCCAGCGACAGGGTCCGGTACCCCATGGAGTCGAACAGCACGGTGATCCGGTCGCCCTCCTCGCTCATGATCGTGCCGTCGCCCCACTCCCGGTGCCGTACGGGCGTCCCCGGCGGGTAGGAGTCGGCCGCGGCGTGCCGGGGCGCCTCGGCGGGCGGGGCGGCGCCCGAGCGGCACACGTCGCAGGCGTCGCACGGGGGGTCGTACGCCTCCCCGAAGTAGCCGAGGAGGAAGCGGCGCCGGCACCCCGTCGTCTCCGCGTACCCGACCACCATCTCCAGCCTCGACCGCTCCAGCCTGCGGTGCGCCTCCGCCGTCTCCACCGCCCGCCGCGCAGCCTCCCGAGACGTGACGCCGGGCACGGCCCGCACCTCGCCGTCGGCGTCGCCGCGCACGGCGCCCGCCTCCTCCAGCAGGTTGGCCGCGGCCGTCACCCGGCGGCGCGACAGGTCCGTCCGCTCGCCGACCTCGTCCAGCGCGACCGCACCGTCCTGCTCGTGGATCTCCTCCGCGACCTCGCCGAGGGTCTCCTCGTCGGGCGCCCGGGCGGCGAAGAGGCGCTGCAGGCCCCGGTCCTCGGGGCGGTAGTGCAGCACCGCGAGAGCAGGCTCACCGTCGCGGCCCGCCCGGCCGATCTCCTGGTAGTACGCGTCCAGGGACCCCGGCATCGACGCGTGCAGCACGAACCGCACGTCCTCCTTGTCGATGCCCATCCCGAAGGCGGACGTGGCCACCACCACGTCCGTCTCGCCGCTCAGGAAGGCGTCGTGCACCCGCGAGCGCACACCGGCGGCCAGCCCGGCGTGGTAGGCCGCCGCCGTCAGACCCCGCTCGATCAGCTCGGCCGCGTACGCCTCGGCGTCCTTGCGGGTCGCGGTGTAGACGATCCCGGGCCCCGGCTCCGCCGCCGCGCGCTCCACCAGCGTCCGGCGCTTGTCGGCGTCCTCCTGGAACCGGCGTACCTCCAGGGCGATGTTCGGCCGGTCGAAACCGGCCACGACCAGTGCGGGGTCGTCCATCTCGAGGCGCTCCACGATCTCCTCGCGCACCGGGGGAGCGGCGGTGGCCGTCAGCGCGAGGACCGTCGGCCCGCCCACGCGCGCGATCGCCCCGGCCAGGCGCAGATAGTCGGGGCGGAAGTCGTGGCCCCACGACGCCACGCACTGCGCCTCGTCGACGACGAACAGCGAGGGGCGGGCGCGGGCCAGCCGCTCCACCACCTCGTCCTTGGTCAACTGCTCGGGGGAGAGGAACAGATACTCGGCGTCCCCGCGCCGCACCGCCTCCCACGCCGCCTGCGTCGCCCCCTGGGACTGGGCGGAGTTGACCGCGACGGCGTCCGCGGCGCCGTGATCCGGCAGGCCCGCGATCTGGTCCCGCTGGAGGGCGATCAGCGGCGACACGACGACGGTGGGCCCGGGCAGCAGCAGCCCGGCCACCTGGTACACCGCCGACTTCCCCGCGCCGGTCGGCATGACCACCAGCGTGTCGCGGCCCGCGACGACCGCCTCCATCGCGGCGAGCTGGGCGGGCCGCAGCTCACGCCAGCCGAACACCTCCGACGCGGCCCGCCGCAGACGTTCCGCCGGCGCGAGGGCGTTCTCCCGTGGCATGGCCCGCCTCTTCTCCGTCGACCCGTGTGTGGGTGTCCGCAGTACCCCGATCCCGGGAAGCCAAGACGACCCCGGCGTCAGCCCGCCGGCGCCGGCGCGACCGGCGTGGCGTACACGACGAGATTGCGCCGGTACCGTCCGGTCTCCCGGTCGTAGGGCCGGGCGCAGGTGACCAGTGCCAGCCGGTGCCCGCCGGCGCCGGCGAAGAGGTCCGCGGGCAGCCGCTCCTGCCGGTAGGTGCGGCGGGCCGTGACCCGGTAGGCGCGCACCCGGCCGTCGGCGCCGGTCACCTCGACCCGGGCGCCGGGCGGTGTCCGGTGCAGCGCGGCGAACGGGCCGAGGCCGTCCTCGCGGGTGTCGACGTGCCCGGCGATCAGCAGCGTCCCGTCGGCCGCGCCGGCCGCCGCCCCCAGCGCCCACCATCCGCCGGTCCGCGGGTCGTCGGGGAGGGCCAGCGACCCGTCACGGTGAGCGGCGACCGGAACGACGGCGGCCTCCAGGCCGTGCGGTCCGCGCAGGCGCGTCGGGGGCGAGACGGCCGCCGTGCGTCCGGCGTCCGCCGGGCGGGCATTCGGCTCGTCGGGGAGCAGCCATCCGGCGGCCAGCGCGCCCAGCCCGCACGCGGTCGTGAGCACGGCGGCCGACCGGTGGCGTGCCACGCGTCAGCGCCGGTCGGCCGAGGGCCGCCGGGTACGCCAGAGCCAGACGGCCCCACCTGCGGCGAACAGCCCACCGCCCGCGGCGAGCATCCCTGCCGCGACCGGGGCGCCACCGTCCACGGCGAGGCGGCGGTCGGCGTCGTCGGGGGTGTCGCCGACAGGGGTGAGCCCGACGAGGCCGCGGTCGGTGTCGTCCGGGGTGTCGTCGGCGGGGAGGTGGCGCCGGTCGGTGGCTGGGTCGGCGGTGTCTCCGTCGTCGGGGGTGTCGCCGGCGGGTGTCAGGCCGCGGTTTTTGTCGTCCGGAGTGTCCCCGGCGGGGGTGTCGTCGTCGGGCGTGAGGGTGCGGTCGGTGTCGTCCGGGGTGTCGTCGTCGGGCGTGAGGGTGCGGTCTGTGTCGTCCGGGGTGTCGTCGTCGGGCGTGAGGGTGCGGTCTGTGTCGTCCGGGGTGTCGTCGTCGGGCGTGAGGGCGCGGTCCCTGTCGTCCGGGGTGTCGTCGTCCGGCGTGAGGGCGCGGTCCCTGTCGTCCGGAGTGTCGTCGGCGGGCGTCAGGAGCCCCGCGCTGCCCGCACGGACCGTGCCGGCCTCTCGCACCTCGTGGCAGACGCCGCCGCGCACCATGTCCAGGTGCATCGCCACCACCGGACGCGCGGCCCGTGCCGCGGCCTTGACCTCGGCGTTCGTCCCGGCGGTCAGCTCCTGGTCGATCAGCGCGAGCGTCTTGCGATGGGCCGCGTCCTGCGAGGCCAGCCAGGCCGCGTCGTACGCCGGACCGCCCGCCTTCGCCCGTACGGCGGCCAGGGCCTTCTTCTGCTCGGCGGACGGCGAACCGGGCAGCGTCACGCCCAGCGCGCCCGCGAGCGCCCGCAGATCCGCGTCCAGCTTGGAGTGGTCCCGCACCAGGACGGCGCCGGCCCGTTTCACACAGTCGGTCGTGGCGTGCTTCCGGGCGTCCTGCCCCGCGGCGATCTCCGCGAGATTGCCCTGGTGCGCCCGCATCACGAGCATCTCGTCCTGCGCGCTCACCTCGGCGGCGAACGCCTGCGGCGTGGATATGCCGGACAGGGCCATCACCACGGCGGCCGTCAGCAGTCTTCTGCGCATCGGTCTTGCTCCCTTCGGGACGGGGCGCGTGGACAGCGCCCGGCGTCCCCGGCGTCCATGCCTGCCCGCGCGCCCCGCATTCCTCCCGGGCGCGGCGTGCCGACCACCCGCACGGCCGACGCGGGCGGGTTTCGGCCGGGCCCGGGAATCCGGCATGTTTGCCACCGGGCCGGGTACGCGTCGCACGCCGCACCCCGGTGCGGACTCGCGCCGGGTCGGCCGTTCGACCGCCGCTACCAGGGGATGTGCCATGCAGACACCCGCCAACGACGACGACAACGCCACCACCGCCCAGCGCGCGCTGGACGCGCTCGTGGAGAACACCGAGGACCGGGCGGCGCTGGACGCGCTCGCCGGCAGTGACGTGCTGATCCCCGTGCCCGACGACGTTCCCGAGGAGGACGCCACCGACCCCACGGCCCTTGCGCTGCCCGTACTGGAGGAGCCGGGCGGACGCCCGGTGGTGCCGGTGTTCACCTCGGAGCTGGAGATGGCGGAGCTGCTGCCGTTCGTCTCGCGCTACCGCATGGTCCCGCTCGGCGCGCTGGCCTCGCAGTGGCCCTCCGACGACCTGTCCCTCACCATCGACGCCAGCTCCGCCCACGGACTGACCCTGACCTCGGACGGAGTGCGCTCGCTGCTGGCCCGGCCGCAGGGCTGAGCCGGGCGTTCACCTCGCGGGAACGCCCTCGTCACGCGGGGTCCGCCGGGCCGACGCGCGGACCGAGGACGGCCGGAAATCCCCCCTCCGGCAGGGTGGGCACGCGGTGCCGGAGGGGAAGACCCCAGCCGGAAGGACCGGACCGCAGCGAGGAACGCCGGGGGTCGTCTTGAGGGTCGTACTGCTCGGCACCGCCGCCGGTGCCGGCTTCCCGCGGTGGAACTGCGGATGCCCGCCGTGCTCCGCCGCCCGGGACGGCAAGCTGCCCTCCCGCGCCCCGGAGGCGGCGGCCGTCACCGGCAACTCCCGCGACTGGTGGCTGCTCAACGCCACGCCCGACGTCCGCACGCAGCTCGCCGCGGCCTCGGCGCTGTGGCCCGGCGCCGGACCGCGCAGCCCTGTGGTCCGCGGCGTGCTGCTCACCGACGCCGAACCCGAGCACGTCTCCGGGCTGACCGTGCTGCGCGGACAGCCCGGCCTGAAGGTGTACGCCACCCCGCCCGTGCTGGCCGCGCTGGCGCCGGCCCGCGCCATGGTCGACCGCTACGCCCCGTGGGGCTGGGAGGACAGCCTCACCGAGGGCGGGTTCGTGCTCTCCGGCGGACTGGTCGTCACCGCCCACTCCACCGGCCGGACCCCGCCCGGGTACCTTCCCGGCCGTCCGGACGACGGCTGGACGACGGCGTACCGCATCGAGGACCTCGCCACCGGGGGAGTGCTGCTGTACGCGCCCCGCATCGGCGACTGGGGCCCCGAACTGGCCGAACTCCTCACGAGCGCCGACTGCGCCCTGCTGGACGGCGCCTACCTCGCGGCCGACGCGACCGCCGCGCGGGCCGTCGCCGACGCCGGCGGACCGCGCCGGGTCCACATCGGCCTGGACGACGCCGATCCGCTTCTCGACCCGGCCTCGGCGGACCGCGCGGAACTGGCCGGGGCGGGCGTGGAGGTGCTCGACGACGGGGCCGAGTTCGTGCTGTGACGTCCTGTGCGGGCCGCCCGCGCCGGTCACATCGGCAGGGCCGTGCCCTCCGGTACGGCGATGCCGAACTCCTCGTCCAGCACGCGCCGCGCCTCCCGCTCGCTCAGCAGCCGGCGCTCCTTGACCGTGCCGTCCGCGTGCGTCTCGGTGAGGAGCGCGCCGTCGAGGAGGAGGTCGCGGTCGGCGGCGGACCGGTGGGCGTAGACGCGCCGGGTGAACGGCGAGCGCGGATGCGCGCCGACGTACCAGTTGAAGACCTCGTAGTCGGACCGCTCGAACGGCTCCAGCGTGAAGAGGTACTGGTCCGTCCAGGTTCCGCCGTCCCCGCCCGTGTGCTCCTGGTACGACCACTGCTCCAGCGGGCCCTCGTGCGGCAGGCGCACGAGCCGGTTCAGGCGGACCCCGTGGCGGAACTCGGCGCCGTCCGCCAGCGGCGCGGGCTCCCGCAGCGTGCCGGGGCCGAAGCCGACGTCGGCCAGGTACGGCCGCGGGTCGCCGGGCACGCCGACCAGCAGGGCCATGTGGGTGCGGGGCCGCCGTTCGTACGCGTCCGCGTCCGCGCCGGCGACGACCCGTGCGGCCAGCCGGGTGACCCGGAAGCCGAGGCTGCGCAGGACGTGCTCGAACAGCAGGTTGTGCTCGTAGCAGTAGCCGCCCCGCCGGCTGTCCACCAGCTTCGCCGTGATGTCGCCGATGTCCAGGGAGGGCGGCTCGCGGCGCAGGGCGTCGAGGTTCTCGAACGGAATGGCCCGTACGTGGGCCAGGTGCAGGCTCCGCAGCGTGGCCAGGTCGGCGCGCCGCGCGCCCGGCCCGCCGATCCGTCGGAGATAGGCGTCGAGATCGAACTGTTCGGTTCCGGACATGCGTGCACTGTAGGCACGAGCCCGTCGCGAATCACCGCGGTCCGGGGGCGGAGACGACGTCCGGCTTTGGTCGTAGGGCGGTCGTAGGGGGGCGGTGCGCGGTCGTGGGGCGGTCATCGGGGGCGGTGGTACGGCGTGACCGGACCCGGCGGACGCGGGACCGCCGCCCGCGCCCGGCTCACCCCTCCCGGCCGCTCTCCCCGCCCTCCGGGCCCGCCAGCGTCCGCGCCAGCGCGGCCCGTTGCAGCGGTCGCACCCGGGTGTGCAGGTCACGGCCCTTGCGGGTCAGCGTGACGAACACGCCCCGCCGGTCCTCGGCGCACGCCGAGCGCTCGACCAGGCCCTCCTTCTCCAGCCGGCCGATGAGCCGGGACAGGGCGCTCTGGCTCAGGTGCACCCGGCCGACGAGGTTCTGCACCCGGCACTGCTCGCCGCCCCCGGAGGAGGAGGCGGAGGCCGCCAGGATGTCGAGAACCTCGAAGTCGCTCGCGCCGAGGCCGTGCGGATGCAGCACGCGGTCGATCTCGCACATCGTGCGGGCGTGCACGGACAGGATGTCCCGCCACCGCTCCTCGAGAGCCGACTCGGCCGTGTTCGTTCCCATATCCGCACGGTAACACCGAACCCGGCTTTCGTTGAGCGCACAACTAGCTCGGTCGGCCCGGGTCCTGGAGCAGCCCGATCAGGTTCCCGTCCCGGTCCTTCACGGAGGCGATCCGCCGGCCTTTCCCGACCTCGCGGATCTCCTGGAGCGGCTCCGCCCCGGCCTCGACCAGCGCCGCGAAGCGGGCCTCGATGTCGTCGACGTGCCAGTAGGGCACCGGCCCGGTCAGGCCCTGGGCGTGCCCGTTGGGGTCCAGGCCGACGTCCTGGCCGGCGTCCTTGTAGCCGACGTAGTAGGGCTCGTCGGCGTACGGCTCGGTGCCGAGCAGGGCGCCGAACAGGGCCTTCGCCCCGTCCAGGTCCTTGACGGGGTAGATGATCGTCTTCAGGCCGGCGGTCATGGTCGTTCCTCCCGGGTGCGTGGCCGGCGCCCTGTGACGCCGGTGGTTCCACGCTAGGCCGGGGGAGCGGGTGGACGCTTCTCCGATCCTGACCGGTTGCGCCGGGCGCCCCTGCCGCCCGCATGCCGCGACGGCGTCACGTCGACTCCCGCTTCACCAGCTCCGTCGGCAGGATCACCGCCGACGGGTCCTCCCCGCCGATCTGGGCGAGCAGGACACGGACCATCTCCGCGCTGATCCGGTCCCAGGGCTGCCGTATGGTCGTCAGCTCCGGGCTCGCGGCCACCGCGGCCGGGGAGTCGTCGAAGCCGCCGACCGCGACGTCCTCGGGGACCCGGCGGCCCGCGCGCTGCAACGCCGTCAGCACGCCCTGGGCCATCAGGTCGGAGGCGACGAACACCGCGTCCATGTCCGGCGCCCCGGCGAGCAGCCGCTCGGCGCCCGCCTCACCGCTGGCCCGGCTGTAGTCGCCGGAGACGATGAGCCGTTCGTCGATCTCCATGCCCGCCTCGGCGAGCACCTCCTTGTACCCGGCGAGGCGCTCCACACCGCCCGGCGTGTCGAGCGGGCCGGTGACCACGCCGACCCGGCGGCGGCCCAGCGACAGCAGATGACGCACCATGTCGCGGGCGCCGTCCCGGTCGTCGGCGGCGACGTAACTCACCTTGGAGGCCAGGCCGATGGGCTTGCCGCAGGCCACCAGCGGCACCCCCGCCTCGCGCAGCCGTTCGGCCACCGGGTCGCCGGAGTGGCTGGAGACCAGCAGCACCCCGTCGACGTGGCCGGCGGTGATGTACCGCGTGATGCGCCGCCGTTCGTCCTCGGTGCCGGCCAGCATCAGCAGCAGCGGGATGTCGTGCTGGGCCAGCGCCTGGGTGCAGCCGCGCAGGAGCACGTTGAAGTTGGGGTCCTCGAAGAACCGTTCCTGGGGCTCCGTCAGCAGGAAGCCGACCGAGTCCGACCGCCCGGTGATCAGCGAGCGGGCGTGCCGGTTGACCACGTAACCCGTCTTGCGGATGGCGGCGTTGACCGCCTCCTGCGCCGAAGGGCTCACGTAGTGGCCGCCGTTGAGGACGCGCGAGACGGTGCCGCGCGAGACACCCGCCTCGCGCGCCACGTCGTGGATCGTCGGCGGCTTGCGCCGACCCCCCGTGTTGCTCATGGTCATGACTTTACGGCTCCGGAGAGCAGGTCGAGGCTCCAGAACCGCTGGATCACCAGGAACAGCGCCACCAGGGGGAACACCGCGAGGAACGCCCCCGTGATCACCAGCGTGTACAGGGCCGGCGTGTTGGCGCCCTGCTCCAGCAGCGTGTACAGGCCGAGCGTGATCGGGAACTTCTCGTCGTCGCTGAGCATGATGAACGGCAGCAGGAAGTTGTTCCAGATGGCCACGAACTGGAAGAGGAAGACCGTCACCAGGCCGGGCAGCATCATCGGCAGCGCGATCCGGGTGTAGATCCGCCACTCGCTCGCGCCGTCCATCCGCCCGGCCTCCACCACGTCGGAGGGGACCGCTGCGGCGGCGTAGATCCGCGAGAGGTAGACGCCGTACGGCGACAGGATCTGCGGGAGCAGCACCGACAGATAGGAGTCGGTGAGGTCGGCCTGCGCCAGCAGCAGGTACTGCGGGACGGCGAGGATGACCGGTGGCATCAGCACGCCCGCGAGCAGCACGTTGAACAGGGTCTCGCGACCGCGGAAGCGGTAGACCGCCAGCGCGTAGCCGCTGAACGACGACACGATCGTCGACAGCAGGGCGCCGACGACGGCGTAGAGGGCGGAGTTGCCCATCCACTGCCAGTACACGCCGTCGCGGTACGCGCTGAGGTCCGACAGGTTCTCCGTGAACCCGGTGCCCGGCAGGAAGGTGAACGTGGAGAACAGCTCGCTGCCGGACTTGGTGGACGCGATGACCACCCAGGCCACCGGCAGCAGGCAGTACAGGGCGCCGATCAGCAGCGTCACCGTCGGGATCAGCGCGATCCGGCGGCGCAGCGGGGGGCCCTGGGCGGTGCCGGGGGTGGTCCCGGCGGCCGGGGCGGACTTGCGGACGGCAAGAGAACTCATCGGGCTGCCTCCTGCTTGTTGCGGCGGTTCGCGGCCCGCAGGAAGCCGAAGGACAGCACCAGGGTGGCGAGCGCGATGATCGTGGCCTGCGCCGCGGCGGCGTGGATGTCGCCCCTGCCGAAGGCGTCCTGGTACACCTTCATCAGCGGACTCCAGGTCGTCGAGACGGAGTTGGTGAGCGGTTTGAGGGTGGTCGGCTCGTTGAACACCTGGAGCGTCGCGATGATCGAGAAGAAGAAGGTCAGCACCAGCGAGGGCGCCACCATCGGGATCTTGATCTTCAGCGCGATCTGCAGCGGGGTGGCACCGTCCAGCTCGGCCGCCTCGTACACCTCGGTCGGGATGGCCTGGAGCGAGGTGTAGATGACGATCATGTTGAAGCCGGTGCCGCCCCACACCGCGATGTTCGACAGGGCGAGATAGAGAGGACCGCCGTCCAGCAGGTCCGGCTGCGGCAGACCCAGCCGGTCGAGCACGAAGTAGAACGGGCTGACGTCCGGCAGGTACAGGAAGCCCCACAGCAGCGCCGCGACGACGCCGGGGATGGCGTACGGCAGGAAGATCGCGAGCCGGGTGAAGGGGGCGAGCCTGACCTTGTCGGAGTCGAGCATCAGCGCGAAGACCAGGGCGAGGCCGAGCATCACCGGGACGACGATGCAGCCGTAGCCGAGGACGCGCAGCGCACCGTCGAGCAGCTCACTGTCGGTGAGGGCGTCGGTGTAGTTCTCCAGGCCGGCCCAGACCTCCGTGCGGGCGCCGGAGCCCAGGCCGAGGCCGGACACCTGCACCTTGCGGAAGCTGAGCCACACCGCGTAGCCGATGGGCAGCGCGAAGAACAGCGCGAAGAGGATCGTGGCGGGGAGGAGGAAGGCATACGGGGCCCCCTTGACCCCGTACGACTTCCGGCGTGCCGTGCTGGTCACTCCGCGACCTCGAAGCCCTGCTTCTTCATGTCGGCGACCGTGTCGTCCTGCATCGTCTTCAGGGCGGCGGTGAAGTCCGACTTGTTCTTCGCGGCGGCGCCGAAGGCGTCCTTGAAGGTGGTGTAGGCGACGTTGACGTTCGGGCCCCACGCGGAGGGCGCGGTGGTGCCGGCGATCTCGGCGGCCTTGGTGTAGAAGTCGGGCTGGTTGGAGAAGTACTCCGGCGGGTTGGTGAAGGCGCCGCTGAGCTGGGCGGACGTGGAGGCCGGGTAGATGCCGCTCTCCTTGGCCAGTGCGTTGAGCGCCTCGCCGTCGGTGTTCAGCCAGGCGGCGAACTTGGCGGCGGCGGCCTTGTTCCTGGAGTCCGTCGTCACGGCCGTGGACGAGCCGCCCCAGCTGCCGGTGACGTTCTCGCTCTCGGACCACTGGGGGAGCGGGGCCATGGCCCACTTGCCCTTGGTGTCGGGCGCGGCCGTGCTCAGCGTGCCCGGCGCCCACACGGCGCTGACCCAGGCGATCTGCTTGCCGGTGTTGAGCGCCTTGTTCCAGGCCGGCGTGTACATCGGCTGGTTGTCGATGGCGCCCTCCTCGACGAGGCCGCCCCAGAACTCGGCGACCTTGCGCGTCGCCTCGTCGTCGATGCCGACCTTCCACTGGTCGCCCTCGGTCGTCCACCACTTGGCGCCGGCCTGCTGGGCGAGGCCCGCGAAGAGGCCGGAGTCGTTGGCGGAGAAGGTGGTGAGGTCGGTGCCGGGCGACGCCTTCTTCAGCTTGCGCGCGGTCTCGGCGAAGTCCTCCCAGGTCGCGGGGACCTCGAGGTCGTACTTCTCGAAGAGGTCCTCGCGGTAGTAGAACATCATCGGCCCGATGTCCTGCGGCACCGCGTAGACCGCGTCCGTGCCGAGCGTGGTCTGCTGCCAGACGCCCTCGGCGAACTTGCTCTTCGCGTCGCCGACCTCGCCCGAGATGTCGGCGAGCGCGTCGTTGCTGACCAGGGTCGGCAGCGCCTGGTACTCGGCCTGCACCAGGTCGGGGGCCTTGCCGGCCTTGTGCGCGGTGAGGATCTTGGTGACCAGCGTGTCGCCGGACGCCTGCTTCTTCACCGTGACGGTGATCTGCTCCTTCTTGCCCGGCCCCTTGTTCCACAGGTCGACGACCTTGTCCATGCCGGGCGCCCAGCTCCAGTAGGTGAGCGAGACCGGCCCGGACTGGGACTCGTCGCCCTCGTCGGACGAGCCGCAGGCGGCGAGGGCGGTCGCGCCGAGGGTGACGGCGACCGAGACGGCCACGAGGCTACGGCGCTTCGTGTGTGGCATGGAACTCTCCCCTGACCAGGGTCCCCGCCTGCTGCGAGGACCTGCCATGCTTCTGTGAGCGTTCACAGTAGAGAAACATCCCGGACACTTGTCAATGGTTGTTGCTGTGCGGTTATGTTGGGCTCGCACCGCCGAAGACGTGTGTGCACGTTCCCAAATGATCGATACCCGGGAGACACCCATGCCGGACACCACCCCCAGGGGCCTCACCAGGCTCGCCTTCGGTGGGGACTACAACCCCGAGCAATGGCCGGAAAACGTCTGGCACGAGGACGTCCGGCTGATGCGCGAGGCCGGCGTCTCGATGGTGAGTGTCGGGATCTTCTCCTGGGCCCTGCTGGAACCGGCGGCGGGGGAGTACGACTTCGGCTGGCTCGACCGCGTCCTGGACCTGCTGCACGAGGGCGGCATCCGTGTCGACCTGGGCACCCCCACGGTCGTGCCGCCCGTGTGGTTCTACCGGGCGCACCCCGAGGCGCTGCCCGTGCGCGAGGACGGCACCCGCTACGAGTTCGGCTCGCGCGGCGCCATCTGCCACAGCAACGCCGACTACCGCGCCGCCGCCGCGAACATCGCCACGCGGCTCGCCGAGCGCTACGGCGACCACCCGGCGCTGGCGATGTGGCACGTCCACAACGAATACGGCGTGCCCGTCTCCGCCTGCTACTGCGACTCCTGCGCGGCCCACTTCCGCCGCTGGCTGGAGACGACGTACGGCACGGTCGACGCCGTCAACGAGGCCTGGGGCACCGCCTTCTGGGGCCAGCGCTACACGGACCTGGAGCAGATCAACCCGCCCCGCGCGACCCCGACGGTCGGCAACCCCGGGCAGGCACTGGACTACAAGCGCTTCGCCGACGCCACCATCCGCGAGAACTTCCGCATGGAGCGGGACATCCTGCACCGGCTGTCACCGGGCGTGCCGGTCACCACCAACTTCATGACCGCGCTCAGCCAGTGCGACTCCCTGGACTACTGGGCCTGGGGCCGCGAGGTCGACCTGGTCACCAACGACCACTACCTGATCACCGACGGCCGCCGCACCCACGTCAACCTGGCGATGGCCGCCGACCTCACCCGCTCCGTCGCGGGCGGCGCTCCCTGGCTGCTGCTGGAGCACTCCACCTCCGGCGTCAACTGGCAGCCCCGCAACCCCGCCAAGGCCCCCGGCCAGATGGCCCGCAACTCGCTGGCGCACGTCGCCCGCGGTTCCGAGGGCGCGATGTTCTTCCAGTGGCGCCAGTCCCGGCGCGGCGCCGAGAAGTTCCACTCGGCGATGGTCCCGCACGGCGGCACCGGGACCCGGGTGTGGCGCGAGGTGGTCGAACTCGGCAAAGCCCTCGACGCGCTCGGCGAGATCCGCGGCACCCGCACGGTCGCCGACGCGGCCGTCCTGTGGGACTGGCAGTCCTGGTGGGCGCAGAACCTCGACTGGCGCCCCAGCGAGGACCACGACGCCCGCGAACGCGCCGACGCCTTCTACGAGGCCCTCTACGACCGCCACCTCACGGTCGACTTCGCCCACCCGGAGGCCGACCTGTCGGCCTACCCCCTCGTCGTCGTGCCCGCCCTCTACCTGATGACGGAAGCGGCCGGCCGCAATCTCACCCGGTACGCGGAGGGCGGCGGCACCCTGGTGGTGTCGTACTTCTCCGGCATCGTCGACGAACACGACGCCGTGCACGACGGCGCCTACCCGGGGCCGCTGCGGGAGGCGCTGGGACTGACCGTGGAGGAGTTCTCGCCGCTGCTGCGGGACGAGACGGTCCTGGTCACCGGCCCCGACGGGGTGGCGCTGGAGGCCGACGTGTGGACGGAGTTCGTCGTGCCGCGCGGCGCCGAGACCGTGTGGACGTACGCCGACGGGCTGACCGCCGGCCGCCCCGCCGTCACCCGGCACCGCCTCGGCGAGGGCACGGCCTGGTACGTCTCCACCCGCCTCGGGCGCACCGGCCTCGACGCGCTCCTCGGCCGGGCCGCCGAGGACGCCGGCCTCGCGCTGCGCCAGGACCTGCCCCGCGACGTCGAAGTGGTGCGCCGCACGGGCGATTCGGGCACCTTCCTGTTCGCCCTCAACCACACCGCCTCCGACGTCAAGGTGCCGCTGGACACGCCCGGCACCGAGCTGCTGACCGGAGAGCGGGCCGCGGGCCGCCTCGCGCTGCCCGCCGGAGCCGTACGGGTCGTCCGACTCGACGGCTGAGCCGACTCCCCTCCGCCCGCGCGTGCCACGAGAGCCGCGGGCGGAGGGGCCCGCCCCTCGCCGCCATGGACGGGGCGACTCTCATCCCCATCACGTCGAAGGGACGACGGACGATGAAGTTCCATCCCAGACGCACCCTCATGGCCCTGCTGCCGCCGCTGGCCGCCGGGCTCGCCCTCGCCACCCTGCCCGCCCAGAGCGCTCAGGCCGCGAGCACGCTCACCAACGGCGGGTTCGAGGCCGACGGCGCGGGCGCCGCCGCGCCGAGCGGCTGGTCGGAGTACGGCTCGACCGCCGCGTCCTTCGCGGAGTCCGGCGGCCGCAGCGGGGGCTACCGGCTGAGCCACTGGGCGTCCACCGCCTACAAGGTGGAGACGTACCAGTATCTGTCGGGGCTCACCAACGGCAACTACAGGCTGACCGCGTGGGTCCGCTCCGGCGGCGGCCAGAAGTCGGCCTACATAGCCCTGAAGAACTGCGGTGGCGCCGAGCAGCGCACCGACATCCCGGTCTCGTCCAGTGGGTGGATCAGGATCGTCGTGCCGGTCAATGTGACCACCAACCAGTGCACCATCAGCGTCAACAGTGACGCGAACGCCGGCAACTGGATCAATGTGGACGACCTGACCTTCGCATCGGGCACGTCCGGCACCACGATCAAGGGCGCCGACGTCTCCTCCCTGCCCAAGAGCGAGGCCAAGGGCGGCGTCTACAAGACCGCCTCGGGCACCACCGGCGACGCCCTGGCCATCCTGAAGTCGTCCGGCATGAACTACGCGCGCCTGAAGGTCTGGGTGAACCCCGCCGACGGCTACAACAACAAGGCGCGCGTGCTCGCCATGGCCAAGCGGGTCAAGGCGCAGGGCATGAAGCTGCTGGTGGACTTCCACTACTCGGACACCTGGGCCGACCCCGGCGCCCAGTCGAAGCCGGCCGCCTGGGCGGGCCACACCTACACCCAGCTCAAGGCGGACGTCTACAACCACACCTACGACGTCCTGAACGCCCTCAAGGCGCAGGGCACCACCGCCGACATGGTCCAGGTCGGCAACGAGATCAACGGCGGCATGCTGTGGAACGAGGGCTCCACCAGCAACTGGGCACAGCTCGCCGGACTGCTCAACAGCGGCTATGACGCGGTCAAGGCGGTCAACACGTCGACGCCGGTCGCGCTGCACCTCGCCAAGGGCGGCGACCTGACCGGCACCCGCTGGTGGTTCGACAGCGCGGTGGCCAACGGCGTGAAGTTCGACGCGATCGGACTGTCGTACTACGGCTACTGGCACGGCACCCTGTACGACTTCCAGACCACGCTGGACGACGCCGCGGCCCGCTACGGCAAGCCGGTCTTCGTCGCCGAGACGGCCTACCCCTTCCGGCTCGACAGCGAGGACGCCCACGAGAACATCATCGACCTGGCCGAGGAACTGGTCCCCGGCTACGCGGCCTCCACGGCCGGGCAGACGCAGTGGATGAAGGACATCGCGAGCATCGTGGAGGCCGTCCCGAACGGCCGCGGTCTCGGCGTCTTCTACTGGGAGGCCACCTGGACCGCCCGCACCGGCAACGGCTGGGACCCCACCGATCCCGCCTCCGGCAACGGCTGGGAGAACCAGGCCCTGTTCGGCTACGACGACCGGGCCCTGCCCGCGACGGCGTGGTTCAGCCACCGCTGACCCACTGAGCCGCACCGGCGGACACCGGCCCGGCCGCGGGAGCACGCACCCCGCGGCCGGGCCGGCGCCGCGTTCCCGGGCCCTCGCCCGCCGCGCCCCGCGCCGGGAGGCCGTACTAGCCTGGGCACGGCCGCGATCACCCCCCGGCGGCAGGGGCCCAGTAGGAGACGTACGACCATGACAGCCCGGCCCGTTCCCACGAACAGGCCCGCGCGGCACCCCGCACGGCCTCCGGCGTGGCGCGACCGGGCGCCGGTCCTCGCGGTGGTCTCCGTCGGCGGCGGAATCGGGGCCGCCGCCCGGTACGCCGCCGGCCTGTGCTGGCCCACGCCCGAGGGCGGGTTCCCCTGGGCGACCTTCTGCGTCAACGCCGCCGGATGCGCGGCGATCGGCGTGCTGCTGGTCGCCGTCACCGAACGGGGCACGGCCCACCCGCTGGTCCGGCCGTTCCTCGGCACCGGAGTGCTCGGCGGGTTCACCACCTTCTCCACCTACGCCGTCGACGTCCAGCAGCTGTTCGACACGGGCCGCACGGGCACCGCCCTCCTCTGCCTCGCCGGGACCCCGCTCGCGGCGCTGGCGGCGGTGTGGCTCGCGGCGACGGCGGCCCGCCGCGCACCGACCCGGAGGCAGACATGACCCGACCGGCCGGCCCCGCCCTGCGCCTGACCGTCCTCGTTGCCGAGAGCGACACCTGGCACCACCGCCCCGTCCACACCGAGATCGTGCACCGCGCCCACGCGGCCGGTCTCGCGGGCGCCTCCGTCTTCCGGGGCGTCGAGGGCTTCGGGGCGTCCTCCCGCATCCACACCTCCCGGCTGCTCTCGCTCAGCGAGGACCTGCCGGCGGCCGTCGTCATCGTCGACGCCGAAGAACGCGTCCGCGCCTTCCTGCCCCAGCTCGACGGGCTGATCGGCGGCGGGCTGGTCACCCTCGAACCCTGCGAGGTCGTCCAGTACCGGGCCCGGGGCGAGGGGAGAGGCGGCGGACGATGAACTGGTTGCTGGTCGTCGCCGGCGCCATGGTCGGCGCCCCGCTGCGCTATCTCACCGACCGCGCGGTGCAGTCCCGGCACGACTCCGTCTTCCCCTGGGGCACCTTCGCCGTCAACGTCGCCGGCAGCCTGATCCTCGGCCTCCTGACCGGCGCCGCGGCGGCCGGCGCGGCCGACTCCCGCCTCATGCTGCTGCTCGGCACCGGACTGTGCGGGGCGCTCACCACGTACTCGACCTTCTCCTACGAGACCTTGCGGCTGGCCGAAACCGGGGCCGGGGGGTACGCCGCGCTCAATGTCGCCGGCAGCGTGGCGGCGGCGCTCGCGGCCGCTTTCGCCGGGATGGCGGTGGCGCGGGCGGTGTGGGGCTGAAGGCGGGGCAGGGCCCGGGGGAAAGCGGTCCGGGTCTGGGCAGCAGCTGACCGGCAGCGCCCGATGTCGCCACCACTCAGTCACGCAGCACCGCTCCGGGGTGGGAGCACCGCTCCGGGGTGGGAGCACCGGTCACGGGGGTGAGAGCACCGTTCCGCCGCTCTTGGGCGGGAGCACTGCTCCGTAGAGGGAACGCTGCTCCAGGCGAGAGCGCCGCTCCGGGGCGAGAGTGCCGCTCCGGCCGAGAGCGCCGCTCCGGGCCGAGAGCGCCGCTCCCGGACAGAGCCGGGCCCGACCCCGGGGGAAGACGGTCCGGGGGCAGGGCCGTTCCCGTGCGGGCGGCTCCTGCCGCGCCGTGTCCCGGCTGAAGCGTCCGCGGGGGACGGTCACGCCGAGTGGCGGCAGCGTGCGAACGGCCCGGAGCCGATGCACGACCCGCCCGAGACGCACGACCGCCGCTTGACAGGCGCACGGCCCGCGCCCGACCATCGCTCCCGTGAACCTGTCAGACAGCCAGACAGGTGGACTGCCCGCACCACGCCGCGTCGGCGCGATGGAAGCGGTGCTCACCCACCTCCGCGGCGCCATCGAGCGCGGCGAGTACGCCATCGGCGACAGACTGCCCTCCGAGGCGGAGCTGTGCCGCACCCTCGAGGTGTCCCGGCCCGTGCTGCGCGAGGCGCTGCGCGCGCTCGGCGCCCTGGGGCTGACGGTCGCCAGGACCGGCAAGGGCACCTTCGTCGTCGCCGACCGCGTCGACGACCCCACGTTCGGCGACTACGCCGCCAGCCACCTGCTGGAGGTGCGCCGCCACGTCGAGATCCCCGTCGCCGGATACGCCGCCGTGCGCCGCACGCCGGAGAACCTCGACCACCTCGCCCGTTTGCTGGAGCGGATGGAACGGGAGACCGACACCATCGCGTGGGTCGCGATGGACACCCTCTTCCACCTCGCCGTCGCCGAGGCCGCGCAGAACCCGGTCTTCCGCCGCGTCATCGAGGAGATCCGCGACGCCCTCGCCCGCCAGTCCGCGTTCCTCAACGAACTCGGCGGGCGCCGCGAGCAGTCCAACCGCGAGCACCGTGCCATCGTCGAGGCGCTCGCCGACGGCAGCGAGCAGGACGCCGTCGCGGCCATGGCCCACCACCTCGACCGGGTCGAGACGACCCTCACCGACATCGTGCGCTCCGCATCCCCCGCGCCCGCCACCCGTCCCGAACCCGCCACCCGTCCCGAACCCGCCACCCGTCCCGAACCCGCCACCCGTCCCGAACCCGCCACCCGTCCCGCCCCCACCCCTCCCGAATGAACCAGGCAGCCATGCACAGCAACTCCGTCGCCGCGGCGCCCCCCGTCCGCGAGCCCCGGCACGTCCCCGTCGCCCACGTGATACGCGGTGGCATGGTCGAGGGCGTGCACCACGGGTCCGTCGTCGTCCTCGGACCCGGCGGCGGCACCGCCTTCCGGCTGGGGGACGCCGACGCCGCCTTCTACCCGCGCTCGGCGGTCAAGCCGCTCCAGGCCGTCGCCATGGTCCGCGCCGGACTCCCGCTCGACGGTGCCCTGCTGTCGCTCGCCGCCGCCAGCCACTCCGGCGAGGACCGCCACCTCGATGCCGCCCGCCGCATCCTCCGCCTCGCCGGACTCACCGAGGACGCCCTCGGCAACGTCGCGGACCTGCCCCTCGGCCCGGCCGTCCGCGACGCCTGGCTGCGCGCGGGCCGAGCCCCTTCCCGCCTCGCCCAGAACTGCTCCGGCAAGCACGCCGCCATGCTGCACACCTGCGTGGTCAACGGCTGGCCCCTCAACGGCTACCTCGACCCCGCCCATCCCCTCCAGCAGGCGATCGCCGCGGCCGTCGAGGACCTCACCGGGCAGCACGTCGCCCGGGTGAGCATCGACGGCTGCGGCGCGCCCCTGTTCGCGATCTCCCTCACCGGCCTCGCCCGCGCCGCCGCCCGGATCGTCACCGCCGCGCCCGGCACCCCGGAGGCCCGGGTCGCCGACGCCGTGCGCGAGCACCCGGAGATGGCCTCCGGCGCCGGCCGGGACGTGGCCGAACTGATGCGGGCCGTCCCCGGGCTGCTCGCCAAGGACGGCTACGAGGGCGTCCAGGTCGCCGCCCTGCCCGACGGCCGCGCCGTCGCCGTGAAGATCGCCGACGGCGCCACCCGCGCCCGGATCCCGGTCGTCGCCGCCGCACTGGCCCGGGCCGGCGTCGACCCGGAGCGGCTCGCCCCGTTCACGGGCGAGCCGCTGCTCGGCGGCGGCCGGCCCGTCGGCGCCGTCCGCGCGGCGCCCGCGCTGGGGACGCCGCCCGTCTCCGCGTGCGCCTGAACACGGCGCGGCGCCGGGCAGGCCGCGGGGACCGGCGGCCCACCTGCGCAGGAGGAGCGCCGCTCACGCGCCGGTAACACGTCGGCCCACGGCCGGAAGGGCACCCGTCGTTTTCCGGCCACCCGGCGTTGACACGCTGACCGAGTGTTGGCCATGGCTTCTTCCGTCAATCTCCGCCGCTGTCAGATCCTGGGACTGGGCGGCACCGCATGCCTCGCGCTGGGCGGCGAGACGGCCGGAGCCCTCCCGGTGCGGGAACTGCTCTCCCCGTCCTCGGCAGGCGCGGCCCTCGGTCTGGTCGGCGTCTACTTCGGCGTCGTCCTGCTGATCGCCGCCTGGGCGCTGCTCGGCCCGCTGCTCCGCGGCCCCCAACCGCCCACCCCGCGCGCCCTGCTGCTGGTCCTGGCCACCTGGGCCGCCCCGCTGCTGCTCGCCCCGCCGCTGTTCAGCCGGGACGTCTACAGCTATCTCGCGCAGGGCGCCATGGTCGAGGCCCGGATGGACGTCTACGCCCACGGGCCGTCCACCCTCGGCGGCCCGCTCGCCGATGAGGTCGCCCCCGTCTGGCAGCACACCGCCGCCCCGTACGGCCCCGTGTTCCTGGCCGCGGCCTCCGCCCTGTCCGGGCTGACCAGCGGCGAACTCCCGGCCGGCCTGATGGGGATGCGGCTGCTGGCGCTGGCGGGCGTCGCCCTGATGGCGGCGGCCCTGCCGCGGCTGGCCCGGCACTGCGGCGCCGACCCGGCCGCCGCGCTGTGGCTCGGCGCGCTGAACCCGCTGGTCCTGCTGCACCTGGTGGCCGGCGCCCACAACGACGCCATGATGCTGGGCCTGCTCGGCGTCGGCCTGGTCGCGGCGCTCGGCGGCAGGCCGGTCCTGGGCGCCGTACTGATCACGCTCGCCGCCCTGGTCAAGGCGCCCGCCGTGCTCGGGCTCGCCGCGATCGTCGTCCTGCGCATGCGCGGCGGCCACCGCCCCGCCCGGGCGATCGCGGTGACCGCCCTCGCCTCGGCCGCCACCACCGTCGCCGCGACGGCCGCCGCCGGCACCGGCTATGGCTGGATCGCCGCCCTCAACACCCCCGTCTCGCCGCACAACTGGGCGCTCACCAGCCTCCTCGGCCGCGCCACCGGCGCCCTCCTGGAACGCCTCGGCAGCGACCTCGCGCCGCTGGCCGTGCCGGTGTGGCATCTGATCGGCCTGGCGGTCACCGCAGGCCTGCTGCTGCTCATCTGGCTGCGGCTGCGTCCCCGCCCGGTCTACGCCCTCGGCCTGAGCCTCGCGGCGGTGGCGGCGTTCGGTCCCGCGATACGGCCCTGGTACGCGCTGTGGGGGCTGTTCCTGATCGCCGCGGCGGCTCCGGACACCTCGGTGCGGCACCGGGTGGCGGCCGTCACGGGCGTGCTCGCGCTCGCCGTACTGCCGCACGGCGGCCCGGCCGACCTCGGGCAGCTGCTCCTCGCGGTCTGCGGCGGCGCGCTCGGCGTGGTCGTCCTGTGGCAGGCCCACCAGGCGACGCAGGCCCCGGCCCTCGGGCGGGCGGCATGAGAGCGCCCGCCACCGACCGGGGACGGCTGCTGGTCGTCGTGTGCGCGGCGGTCGCCGTGACGGTGTTCACCGCGACCGTGCCGCTCCTGCGCGACTGGTTCGACCTGCGTGTCTACCACGGCACCGTGCACACCTGGATCCACGACGGCGGACGCATCTACGACTACCGGGTGCCCGGCACCGTGTACGGCTTCACCTATCCGCCGTTCGCCGCCGTCGCCATGCTGCCCATGGCGCTCGTCGGGATGACCGCGGCCGTCGTGATGTCGCTGCTGCTGAACCTGACGGCGCTCGCCGTCTCGCTGCGGGTCCTCACCGGGCGGGCCTGGAAGCGCCACGGATGGTACGGCTGCGCCCTGGCCGCCTGCGCGCTCGCGCTGTACGAACCGCTGCGCGACACCTTCAGCTTCGGGCAGGTCAACGTCCTGCTGCTGGCCCTGGTCCTGGTCGACGCCTGGCTGCTGAGCACCGGACGCGGCCGGTGGGCGGGGATCGGCATCGGCCTGGCCGCCGCGATCAAGCTCACGCCCGCGCTCTTCATCGGCCTGCTGCTGCTCGCCGGCCGGCGGCGGGCCGCCGCGCTCGCCACCGGCGTCGCCGCCGGGGCGACGGGCCTGGCCGCGCTGATCGCGCCGGACGCCTCGCGCTTCTACTGGACGCACGCCATGTGGGACACCACCCGGGTGGGCCGGCTGGACTACGTCTCCAACCAGTCGCTGCAGGGCGTGCTGGCCCGGCTGGACGTGGAGGGCCACGCGGCGTGGGCGTCGGTCGCCCTGACGGTGCTGCTCGTGTGGGCGTGGCGGGCCCGCCGGGCCGTCGCGGCCGGGGACTGGTACGCCGCCTTCGCGCTGACCGGACTGACGGCCTGCCTGGTCAGCCCGATCACGTGGGTGCACCACCTGGTGTGGCTGCTGCCCTCGTTCGTGCTGCTGGTGCGGGCCGGGCAGCCGCGGGTGGCGGCGGCGCTGTACGCGGTGCTGTGCACCAGCGTGGTCTGGCTGTGGTTCGACGACGCCTCGGGCGTCGACGGGTTCCTCGGCGCGAACACCTACGCCTGGATCACGCTCGGCCTGCTGCTGTGGCTGCCGGCCGGTCAGACCGCCGCCCTGTCCTTCCGGAACCGGCGCACCAGCACGGCCGCGGCGACCGCGCCGAGGCAGGCGGCCGCGGCGATCGCGGCCGTCGCGACCACCGGCTCGTCCTCCGGGGCGGCCGCAGCGACGGCGGGCACGGGCTCGGGCGGCGGCTCCGGCCCGGGACGGGGGGCGCTGCGCAGACCGTCCAGCGAGCCCACCGGATCGACGAACCCGGTCGCGCCGAAGCCCCAGTCGAGCAGCGACCGCGCCTCCTCGTAGACGGCGAGACCGCCGGCCCGGCGCGGGTCGAGCACGGTGACGAGGAGGGTCCGCCCGCCCCGGCGGGCCGCGGCGACGAGGGTGTGGCCGGCGCGGCTCGTGTAACCGTTCTTGACGCCGATCAGGCCGGGGTAGCGGGGCAGGCCGGCGCTGCCGGTCAGCAGCCGGTTGGTGTTGCGGATGCCGAAGGTCGTCCCGCCCGGGCCGGGGAAGCCGGCCTCGACGGTGGCGCAGTAGTGCGCGAAGTCGGGGTTGCGCAGCCCCGCGCGGCCGAAGACGGCCAGGTCGTACGCCGAGGAGACCTGGCCCGGCGCGTCGTAGCCGTCGGGGGAGACGACCCGGGTGTCGTGGGCGCCCAGGGCGCGGGCCTTGGCCTGCATCCGGGCGGCCGTGGCGCGCCAGCCGCCGTTCAGCCCGGCCAGGACGCGCACGGCGTCGTTGCCGGAGCTGAGGAACACCCCGCGCCACAGATCGGAGACCCGGTAGATGCCGCCCTCGGCGACGCCGACGAGGCTGCTGCCCGGGCCGATGCCGGCCAGGTCGCTGCCGGTGACGCGGTGCTGGACGCCGGCGGGCAGGGACGGCAGCAGCGTGAGGGCGAACAGCGTCTTGAGGGTGCTCGCGGGCGGCAGTCTGCGGTGCGCGTCGCGTGCGGCGAGCACCTCGCCGCTGTCGGCGTCGGCGACCAGCCAGGCTCGCGCGGTGACGTTCGGCACCACGGGGGCCCCGGGCCGGGGCCGCACCTGTGTGCCGGCGCGGTACAGCAGCGCGGGGCGCGGCGCCATCATCCGGGAGCCGCCCGGCGCGCCGGGGTCCGCACCGGCGTGGGTGGCCGCCGCGGCGGGCGCGAGGGCGAGGGCGCCCGTCAGGCAGAGGCCGCATCCCGCCATGGCCACCCGGGAAGAGAATCCGATCGTCATACGGATCACGCTAGGAAGGGGTGGCATCCGCGCCCCGCTGCCCGGGCCGAGGACCGGGCGCGTGCACCCGGATGCCGTACCGGAATCGGCGTGTCGCCGTCAGGCCGTGGGCAGCGTCGGCTGGACGCGGCGCAGGAAGGCCGCGTTGTCGGGGGTCTCGCGCAGGCGCTGGAGCAGCGTCTCCAGGGTCGACTCGCCGTCGCGGCCGTGCAGCGCGCGGCGCAGACCGCGCACGGCGGCCGACTCGGCCGGGGTGAGCAGCAGCTCCTCGCGGCGGGTGCCGGAGCCGGTCAGGTCGACGGCGGGGAAGACCCGGCGGGAGGCGAGTTCGCGGCTGAGCCGCAGCTCCATGTTGCCGGTGCCCTTGAGCTCCTCGAAGAAGAACTCGTCGGCGCGGGAGCCGGTCTCGACCAGGGCGGTGGCGAGGATGGTCAGCGAGCCGCCCTCCTCGGCCAGGCGCGCGGCGCCGAAGAACCGCTTCGGACCGGTCAGCGCCGCCGCGTCGACGCCGCCGCTGAGGGTACGGCCGCCGGACGCGGCGGCGTTGTTGTGCGCGCGGCACAGCCGGGTCAGGGAGTCGAAGAGGATCACGACGTCCTCCCCGGCCTCCACCAGCCGCTTGGCGCGCTCGATCACGAGGTCGGCGAGGGCGGTGTGCTGCTTGGGCGTGCGGTCGAAGGTCGAGGCGTACACCTCGCCGCGCACCGAGCGCCGCATGTCGGTGACCTCCTCGGGCCGTTCGTCGAGGAGCACCACCATCAGCCGGCACTCGGGGTGGTTGCCGGCGACGGCCGCGGCGATCTGCTGGAGCAGGACGGTCTTGCCGGTCTTGGGCGGGGCCACGACGAGTCCTCGCTGCCCCTTGCCCACGGGGGCGAAGAGGTCGGTGACGCGGCCGGCGAGGCCCGCGGCGGGGTGTTCGAGGCGCAGCCGCTCACGCGGGTGCAGCGGGGTGAGGTCGCGGAAGTGGCGACGGCCGCGCAGCTCGTGGTGCGGGCGGCCGTTGACGTGCCCGACCTCGGTCAGGGCGCCGTCGCGCCCGGTGCGCAGGCCTTCGACGAGGTCGCCGGCGCGCAGGCCGTGGCGGCGGATCAGCGCCGCCGGGAGCTGGGGGTCCTCGGCCGTGGGGATCAGGTCCGCCGCCCGCAGCCGGCCCTTGCCGGCGGCGTCGATCTCGAGGAGGCCGCCGACGGCCCGGGCGGCGGGCGTCTGCTGGACGGGAGGGCGTTCGAGTGTGGTGGTCACGAGGGTCGGTCCTTTCGAGGACGGAGGGCGCGAGAGACGCGAAGTGCGGGATGCGATGGGGGAGCGGCCGCGAGAGCGGGAGGCTGCGCACCGCGCGTACGGTGCGGTGCACGTCCGTACGGCTTGCCTCCGGGGCGGCGTGGAGAGGCACCGGGCGCGTGGAGCGCCTGTGCGGGGAAGCCACTGCACCGGCCGGAAACGCGGACGGTGGGGCTGGGGGGAGAGAATGGCACCGGCGCCTTTGACGTGGCGTACACAAGTGCTGCCTGCACGCTAGCACACGTCCGCCGACCGCCGCTGTGATGTGCGCCTCTCGCCTGCCGGGCCCCGCGTCTGCGGCCTGATCCGAGCGGGAGGCCCTAAGCTGACGCCGGTGTTCAGCCCCGAGGGTCCCAGTGTCCGTGAACTCGCCGTGCAGGCGCTGTCGTCCGTGCAGCGCGGCTACGACCTGCTCGCGCCGAAGTTCGACCACACGCCCTTCCGTACGCCCGACACGGTGCTCGACGCCGTCGCCGCGGCGCTCGGCCGGACCGGCCCGTTCGACTCCGGCCTCGACCTGTGCTGCGGCACGGGGGCGGGGCTGGACGTGCTGGCGCGGGTGTGCCGGCGCAGGGTCACGGGCGTCGACTTCAGCGAGGGCATGCTGGCCGTCGCCCGGGAACGTCCGCCGTCGGCCGGGGGACCGGAGGTCTCCTGGGTGCGGGCGGACGCCCGTGCGCTGCCCTTCTCCGCCTCGTTCGATCTGGTCGTCAGTTTCGGGGCGTTCGGGCACTTCCTGCCGCGCGAGCTGCCGGGACTGTTCGCCGGCGTGCGCGCCGTGCTCCGTCCGGGCGGCTGCTTCGCCTTCCCGGTGGCCGCACCGCCCCGCACGTTCTCGCGCGGGTACTGGACGCTGTTGGGCTTCGACGCGGTGATGCGGGTGCGCAACGCCGTGTGGCGCCCCCCGTTCGTCATGTACTACCGGGCCCTCCGGTTCGACGTCATGGTGCGGGAGTTGGAGCGCGCCGGGTTCGACGTGCGGCTGCACGCGCTGCCCGAGTCCGGGCGGCGGCCCGACGGCAGCCCGCGGGCGCGGATGGTGGAGGCGCGCCGCCGGCCGGAGCCGGGCGGCGCGGTCAGTGCGGGGCGGGCATTGTGAACTCGTAGACCAGCGCGTCCCGCTGGGCGTCCACCACCAGGTCGGTGATCTCCAGCGGGCGGTCGTACTGGTCGTGCACCAGGCGGGTGACCCGCACGGCCCCGGCGCAGGGCAGCGGAGTGATGGCGTCGCGGTGGCGCAGGGTCAGGCCCGCCGCGCGCATCCAGTCGTAGGCGCGGTGCAGTTGGGCCGAGGCGGTGCCGCCGGCGCGGTCGCGGTAGCGGCCCAGCTCCTCCACCTCGGCGAGGGCCACTGCCGAGAACGAGGTCACCGCCCTGCGGCGCCCGCGGCCGTCGGCGGCGGACGACTCGTAACGGTGCATCAGCGTCGCTCTGCGCGGGGCCAGTCGCAGGGCCTGGGCGTGCTCCGGCGGAGGCGTCTCCCAGGTGACGGTGGCCCGGTCGACGGCCCGCTGCTCTCCGCCGGTCCGCGCGCCGACCGGGAAGGCGAGCGACGCCGGGCGTTCGAGCGGCGGCCCGGACAGCACGGCGTGGGTGCCGCGCCGGTCGGTGGTCAGCAGGCCGTCGCGGCGCAGCACCTGGAGCGCCTGCCGGACGGTCGTCCGGCTGACCTCGAAGTGCTCCGCCAACTGCCGTTCGCCAGGGAGGCGTTCACCGGGCGGGATGGTGCCGTCCCGCAGGTCGCCCAGCAGTTGCCGGGCGATCCGCCAGTAGACGGGTGAGCGGGGGGACGGGGTGGTGCGGGCCATGCCGGGCCCTCCTGTGGTGACGTGCCGTAGCCGTGCGGGCTCATTGCGCCACTAGACCTATCATTGGTCTAAACCACTGCGGAAGCCGGGTCCGGCGGTTCGGCCGAAACAGCGCGGTCCCGCCGGTCGTCACAGGGCGCTGTAGACGGCCTCCACCAGCGCCATTTTGCGGGGGTCGTCGGCGATGTGCGGGCCCATGCGGTTCATCGTGTACCCCAGCGACACCCCCGCCTCCGGGTCGGCGAGCCCGCAGGAGCCGCCGAACCCGTCGTGGCCGAAAGCTCGCGGATTGGGCCCGTAGGAGCCGTGCGGCCCGCTCAGCCACAGGCCGAGCCCGATCTCGGTCTCGTGCGCGAGTCCGGCGCCCAGCACCAGGTCGCGGCAGCTGCCCTGCCCCTCGCGCACCCGCTCGGCCGCCTCCGGGGACAGGATCCGGCGCCCGTCGTGCGTGCCGCGACCCGCGAAGACGCCGTACAGCGCGGCCACGGCCCGTGCCGTGCCGTGGCCGTTGGCGGCCGGTATCTCGGCGGCCCGCCACCGTGCCGTGTTGGCCTCCGCGGCGCCCACCGGGGGGTTGGCCAGTGCGGCGAGCGCGACGGGCGGCAACTGCCCGTAGGCCGCCGCCCGTTCGTCGCTTGCCGGTGAGCGCCGGTGCTCCAGCTCCGCGACCCGGCCCGCATCCTTCTCCGGCAGGCCGATGGTGAAGTCGACGCCGAGCGGCCCGGTCACCTCCCGCGCCAGGAACGCGCCCGGCAGCAGCCCGGAGATCCGCCGCACCACCTCGCCGACCAGGTGACCGTAGGTGAGCGCGTGGTACCCCGACCGCGTCCCCGGCTCCCACCAGGGCTCCGTCGCCGCCAGTCGGGCCGTCGTGGTCTCCCAGTCGCACAGGTCGGCGAACGAGTGCGGTTCCCGCAGCCCGGCCAGCCCGGCGCGGTGCGACAGCAGATGCCGTACGAGCACCCTCTCCTTGCCGGCCGCCGCGAACTCGGGCCAGTACGCCGCCACCGGCGCGTCGAGGTCGAGCAGCCCCCGGTCGGCCAGGATGTGCGCGCACAGCGCCGTCGGCCCCTTCGACGTCGACCACACGTTGACCGGCGTGTCGCGTTCCCAGGCACGGGTGCGCCCCCGGTCGGCCCAGCCGCCCCACAGGTCGGCCACCGTCACCCCGTCGACCGTGACGGCGACCGCCGCGCCCAGCTCGTCCCGCTGGCGGAAGTTCTCCTCGAACGCCTCGCGCACCGCAGCGAAACGGCTGTCGCAGTGGCCCTCGATGACCGGTTCGCGCTCGGACACGGCCCCTCCCTCGTCTCTCGTCCGCCGTCCGTCGGCCGCACCGGTCCGCCGTGGCGCGCACCGGGCGCACCGAACGTACCGACTGGTCGGACTGGAGGGAAGTGGGCGGACGCCCCGGGACCGGCCGGCCGGGGGCGCCCCGCGGGATCCGCGGCGGTCAGATGTACGACCGCAGCCAGCGCATCCGCGCGGCCTCCTGGAAGGGGCCACCGCCCTCGTGGTCGTTGAACTCGTACACCTCGATCGCCTTCTCCTCGTGCGCCCAGGCGTTGAAGGCGGCGAAGACCGTGGACGGCGGGCAGGTCTGGTCCTCCAGCGCCGCCGAGAACAGGGCGGGCGCCCGGCCGCGCGCGGCGAAGTGCACGCCGTCGAAGTACGACAGGGTGCGCTGCACCTCCGCGGTGCGGCCCCGGTGCGTCTTGAGGTAGAGGCCGACCTCCCGGTACGGGTGGCGGTCGGTCGTCGTCGTCGCGCGCGGGAAGTCGCACAGGAACGGCACGTCCGGCAGGACGGCGGTCAGGTCGGGGACGAGCCCGCCGACCGCGATCGAGATGCCGCCGCCCTGGCTCGCGCCGAGCGCAACCGTGCGGGACGCGTCGGCCAGGGGGTGCGAGCGGGCCGCCTCCACCGCGCGCACCGCGTCCGTGAACACCCGCCGGTAGTAGTAGTTCTCGGGCGCGTCGATGCCGCGCGTCATGAAACCGGGGTAGGAGGGGGCGCCGCCGACCGGGTCGGGGGTGCCGCCACCGCCGCCCCAGGCGCTGCCCTGGCCGCGGGTGTCCATCATGAAGTGAGCCCGGCCCGTCGACGCCCACAGCAGGTGTTCGTGCGGCAGCCCGCGCCCGCCGCCATAGCCGACGAACTCCACGACGAGCGGCAGCGGTTCCTCGGCCCCGGCGGGCAGCCGCAGCCAGCCCTTCACCGGGTGGCCGCCGTAACCGGCGAACGTCACGTCGAAGACCCGCACCGTGGACAGGCCCGTGTCGACGGGTTCGAACCGGGCGTCCAGGTCGAACGAGCGGGCCTCCTGGAGCGTCTTGGACCAGAAGGCGTCGAAGTCCTCGGGCTCCGTGGAGTCGCTGCGGTACTCGCGCAGTTCGTCGAGCGGGAGATCGAACAGGGCCATGGGCGACCGCCTTGTTGCGCAGGAGAGCTGGTAATGATCACACCGTACGTGTCCGCCGTGATCGATCGCCAGAGCCGACCACCTGGTGAGCGGACCGGCGGCTCAGACCCTGCGCGACCAGCCCGGCTCGACGCGGGCCCAGTCGCGATCCCATTCCCGCAGGCGACGCCGGTCCGCCGCCCGGCGCACGGCGGCGTGGACGAGCAGGACGACGAGGACCGTTCCCCCCGTCGTGGCGAGGGCCAGGCACAGGGTGTGCCGCCAGACCGCCGCCGCGTCCGCGGGCGGCGGCACCGCGCGGCCCGCGCGTCGAACCACACGTCGGCCCGGTCGCCCGCGCGGGTGCCCGCCGGGACCCGCGCCTCGCCCGTCCGGGCGCCACCGCCGGGCTCCGTCCAGCGCACGGTCGCCCGGTAGGCGTACCCCGGGCCGCCGTGCGACAGCGGCAGCGTCTCGGGTGCGCAGCCGGTCACCTCGGCGGTGACCCGCTGCCGCTCCGCCCGCTGGGCCGCCGCATGTGCCCGGGCGTCGCCGTACGCCCACCGGCCGACCGCCGCCCCGGCCCACGGGGCGCAGAGGAACAGCGCAACGGCCACGGCCAGGACCGTCCACGCCTCGACGACCTCCGACCGGCGGCGCAGGGGGTTGGGCCGCCGACGCCGGCCGGGCGCCAGGGTCCGCATCCGCCGCCTCCTCGCCGCGCGTACGAGTGCCACACGACCTCGTACCCCGTCGAGGAGGCTTCCTGCACGGGCGCGGAAGGCGCTTCGGGGGTGTTCAGCCGAAGCGTTCGACGCGGATGCGGTCCACCGGCTGGCCGGCCGCGACCAGCAGCCGGGAGGCGTGCTCGGCGAACGCGTCGGACCCGCACACGTACGCCTCCCACCCGCCGGCCGGCGGCTCGGCCAGCAGCGGCGCGAGGTGCGAGGCCGCCAGCCTCCCCACCGGCACGCCCGGCGGGGCCGAGCGCGTGAACACGGGTGTGGTCTCCGCGCCGTACTCGCGCGCGAAGATCAGGTCCTGTGGGCTGCGCGCGGACACCAGCAGCCGCAGCGGCACGGACAGGGCGCGCGCCCGGTGGTGCCGGACCATCGACATCAGCGGTACGACGCCGGAGCCGCCGCCGATCAGCAGTGCGGGCCGGTCGCCGGGCCAGGCGAAGAAGCCGCTCACCGGGCCGCGCACCTCCAGGCGGTCCCCGGGCCGGGCCAGGGTGTGGAACCAGCCGGAGACCTCGCCGCCCTCGACGTGGTCCAGGGTCAGCTCGACGTGCCCGGAGTCGTCGGGCGCGGACGCGAGGGAGTAGTGGCGCTGGGCGGTGTAGCCGTCCTCGGCGGTCAGCCGCAGCAGCAGGTGCTGACCGGGCACATGCCCCGCCCAGCCGGGCACGGCGAGCCGGAACGTGGCCACGCGCGGGGTCTCGCGGCGGATCTCCGTGAGGGTGGCGGGCTGCCAGACGTTCGCCGTGGCGTTGCTCACCGCGATGCGGCCGGGCACCGCGAACCGGGTCGGCGGCGTGAAGGCCGCTGTCGTGTCAGTCACCGGAGTACCGCTGCTCCTCCCAGGGGTTGCCGCGCGCGTGGTAGCCGTTCTGCTCCCAGAAGCCCGGCTCGTCGTGGTCGAGGACGCGCAGGCCCGCGATCCACTTGGCGCTCTTCCAGAAGTACAGGTGCGGCACCAGCAGCCGCGCCGGGCCGCCGTGCTCCGGGGCGAGCGGCCGGCCGTCGTACTCCCAGACGATCCAGGCCCGGCCGCCGGTGAGGTCGGCCAGCGGCAGGTTGGTGGTGTAGCCGGTGTGGGAGTAGGCGACGGCGTGGGTCGCCTCCGGGAGCGGGCGGACCCGGTCCAGGAAGGCGTCCAGGGACACGCCGCCGAAGCGGACGCCGAACTTCGACCAGCTCGTCACGCAGTGGATGGCCCCCTCGTACGCCGACGCGGGCAGCTCGTGCGCCTGCGCCCAGTCCCAGGTGCGCTCCTGTTCGACCAGGCCGTCGACGCGGAACGTCCAGTCGGCGGGCGCCAGCTCGGGAGTGACCTCGGCGGACAGGACGGGCCAGTCGTCGCCCGCGTCGTACTGCCCGGGCGGCAGCCCCGGGTCGTGGACGCGCGGGCGCCCGGTGAAGCCTCGGGTGACGTTCATGCGGGCGGTGCCTCCAGCGGTGGTTACTCCTTCAACCGTAACGGGCGGTGGGGCGACCGCCCGCGGCGGCGTCCCGCTGGGATAGGGTGGCCGCCGGCCGTGGTCGGTCCCGGCCGCAGGAACCGAGGAGGTGAGTCCCGTTACCGCTGTGTCAGGTCGGGTGCTCTCCCCTCGCGACGGCGCGGGTCGCCGGCAGTAGGCGACCGCGGGAGCGCCCTTCGGATTCCGGAAGGCCTTCGGCTGCATGTCCCTCACTTCGTCACCCTCTCCCCCCTCCACCTCGCCCTCCTGCCGTGCCTCGGTGGCCGCCGCACTGCGCGCCGCCGGCTGCGTCTTCGCCGACGACGAGGCCGAGCTGATCCTCTCCGCCGCCCGCACCCCGGACGAGGCCGCCGCCATGACGGCCCGCCGCGGCGCCGGGCTGCCGCTCGAACTCGTCATCGGCTGGGCCGAGTTCCGGGGGCTGAGGATCACCGTGGAGCCCGGCGTCTTCGTGCCCCGCCGCCGCACCGAGTTCCTCGTCGAGCAGGCCCTGGCCCTCGCCCCGGACGCCTCCGTCGTCGTCGACCTGTGCTGCGGCTCCGGAGCGGTGGGCGCCGCCTTGGCCGCCGCGCTCGGCCCCGTCGAACTCCACGCCGCCGACATCGACCCCGTCGCGGTCGAGTGCGCCCGCCGCAACATCGCCGGGCACGGAGGACGGGTGCACCGGGGCGACCTGTACGAGGCGCTCCCCGGCGAGCTGCGCGGGCGCGTCGGCATCCTCGCGGCGAACGTGCCCTACGTCCCCACGGCCGAGGTCGGCCTGCTGCCCGCCGAGGCCCGCGAGCACGAGCCGCTCACCGCCCTCGACGGCGGCGCCGACGGCCTCGACGTGCTCCGCCGCGTGGCCTCGGACGCCGCGGCCTGGCTCGCCCCCGGTGGCTGCCTCCTGACGGAGACCGGCGAACGGCAGGCCCCGGCGGTGCTGGACGCCTTCGCCCGGGCGGGGCTGACCCCGCGCCTGGCGGTCTCGGAGGAGCTGTACGCGCATGTGGTGAGCGGGCGGAAGGGGGCGGGCGGCTGAGCGGGAGGACAGCGAGGGATCACGGGCCGCTCGCAGTCCGCCGGAGGCGCGGGCGGACGCAGGACGGCCGGCGACCGACCGTGGGCCGGGCCGGGGCTGCCGGGCCCTCGGGGGGCGACACGGGCGTGCTGCGCCCGGCCCCGGCCCTGCGAGCAGCGGGCGCGGGGCGTGGCGGCCCGGCCGGGCTGCCCGGGCCGTGGGGGGGGGGGGGGGGGGGGGGGGGCGGGGGGGCCCCCCCCCCCCCCCCGGGGCGCCCCCCCCCGGGCCCGCCCCCCCGGGGGGAGCCG